>NZ_QVLV01000032.1:0-65033 GCF_003435485.1 Eisenbergiella massiliensis | reverse complement strand
ATGTTCAGTTGCCAGATTCTCTGGTATGATCAATCAAGATTCCGAGAGATCATTATTTAAACTATTGTTATAAATTCTTTCTCACATATTTATCTTCTTCATTGTGTTTTCAACTCACATTCTTAATATTACTACATTGGCAACCAATTTGCTACAAGAACTAAGGTACCGCCACCATGTCCCAAATAACTATCATAATCGTATAATAAAATATCTTTAGTCATCTAGCAATTCCTGATAACTCACTCCCAAAACTTCCGCAATAACCTTGAACTCAATATCTGTCACAAACCGTTTACCGCTCTCTATCCTCTGCACAGCATTTTTATCAATATCCAACCCTGCTCTTTGAAGCATATCCGCCAGCTTCCTTTGTGACGTTTTCTCTGGTAGTTTCTCCCTTATTTCTCTTATCTTCTGTCCGCAGATATTATTGCCGCCGTCCCCTGCCTTATTTTTATACATAAAGTCCTCTCCCATTTTTGACATTTACTAATTGTCATTTCTTTCATTATATGCTAAACTATAAAATAAGTTGACATTTAGTGAATGTCGCTCAAATACTTTTAGCAAAGGAGACGCTATTTATGAAAAGCATATTACTAAGATTGTATGACGGTGAGATTTATCCTGCCGAGCAGTTCAATCTCAAAACAGAGGAATATCGTTCAATGCGTCAAGCACACTACCAACACTATGAAAATTTTATTGAACAACTAAAATCTCTTGACCCACCGCTACACGAAAAATTCATTGATATCATGGACGAACAGCTTGATGAAATTCCTCTTGAGCTTTCCGGTACATTCCTTGAAGGCTTCCGTCTGGGCGCACGAATAATGATTGAAATTTATCAAGGTAACTACACAGACCATGAAGAATAATTTCTCTGCTCATAAATTCTCCATTTGACAGCCAAAACGCAGAGGGCGAAACAACCAATATCTCGTTGTCCGCCCTCTCCATCATGGCGCTAGCGCCATGTTTCTATATGTAATCAAGGAAAAATCAAATCTCACGCTCCAACTTCCACAGCTTATGCTTCACTTTCTGCTGGCTTTCATACAACTCGTCCCTCCTGCCACAAATTTCTTTCCCTCGTTCTAAGGCTTCTCTGATACTTTCCCTCCGCTCCGGCTCCCCCTTTTTATATTCCGCCATCAGAGAACAGATTTCATTGTTGTTCTGCTTCCGCTGATTGTCCAGTATAACCCAATTTACCAAACGCTTCGCTTGCCGGTCTGTCTCAAAATCTGCATATTGTATAACCTTTGCACATAGCCGGAGCATGACCTTTTTCTCCATGTCTGTCATAGCGATACCTCCGTTTTTTTGTATTGTTTAGGAACCGTCAAGCACATTTCTGCCGCTTTTTGACCTTCAATAATAGTGTTTACCTCTTGTTCTCCAAGTCCGGATTTCAAACGCTCAAAATCTTTTAAATCAGTTGAAAGCGAAAGATTTTTTTCTTCTACCTGTCTTACCCGTCCCTCCAAATAATTGATATTTCTTTGAAGCCGCTCTACCTGCTGTTTTAATTTATCAGCCGCTTCTATCAACTGGACATTCCGAACCAGCGCCGCCACCAGTGCTTCCTTGACTTTCTCTAACAAGGGAATTGCTTTCTTATCCCGATAAGTTTTTGCCGTTGTCAGAGCCGCCGGTTCCGGCAACTGCCACGCCGGATTTTCACGAATGACGTGAATATTCCTCTCTGTTGCTTTTTTATCAGTGGACAGCTTTATGATTTCCTGCTGTATCTCCTGTTTCTTCCCTTGTAACCGTTTCAAATCTTTTGTTTCACTAGACACATTTTTCTGTATCTCTTGTATTTTCTGGCTGATTTCTTCTTTTTGTGAGGTAAGTATCTGCACCTCCTTTTCCTGTTCCTGCTTTTCAAAATCCAATACGCTTAAATGCTTTCTATGGGTTCCCTTTTGCTTCCAGATAACGTCTTGACGCTCCATAACTTTTGCCAATTCCTGTTTTTCCGAAGCTATCCACTGGCTCCATTCTGTTTCCTGCTTAGTTCCGCCCTTAAAGCCCATAGAAGCAAGCGCCTGTTTCATGGAAACTCTTGTGTCCAGTCCCCTCTTACTTCCAGATACGAACGGGACAAAATCTATATGTAGGTGGGGCGTTTCTTCGTCCATATAGAGATGAGCAGAGAACACTTTAAGATTGGGATTTCTTTGTTGAAAATTTTTCATAAATTCGTCCAGAATTTTCTTTGCTAATTCACCGTTTTCGCTTTGGGCATTCATATCGTCTTTATTGCCTATCTGAAAAATGACTTCATGGAATAATTTTTCCTGTTTTGACGTCCGTATCTTTTCGTAATAATTATTTATCTTCCTATCATTTCGCGTCTGCTTTTCATTGTAGCGTTCTAAGGCTTTATCAAATAACTCGTGATAAACAGATTTGATATTTTCGTTGCAATATTCTATATTGTATTGAGTATAATCTTCCTTTACATTCTTTGCCTTGAACGCTCTGCCATTGTGAGTGAGGGAGCCTTTTCCCACCATACCGCTGATTGTCCTCTCGATAGTCTTATCCTCCTTTCAGCAAATCAGGGGCGGCGTTTAAGTCGCCATAGCTTTGTTACTTTCGTCGAAAGTAACGCAAAAGCACTTTTGACAGGTTCCCTATCAAAAATGCAGACCTGCAAGCAGGTTTTGCGCCCTGCCGGGGGCAAGCTGTCCACAGGACAGCTTATCGTCCTGCGGACGGAAGCGGCTGTTTCCGCCGCTTTGCTTCCGCCATTTATCCGGCTTCATTCAACTCCGCAACAATACAAAGTCTATATCTTTTGCAACCTTACAAGTCCAAAGTCCGCAAATTTCATATACTCTGCATTGTTGCGCTGTTCTCTACTCCAGTCTGATTTTATCCAGTTCCCGGAGCAAGCGTTTCGCCTGCTCCATTTTATTTACTTTTGGAGCGATACCGCCCAAGACTTCATCAGCCGTAATTTCATAGTCTCAAAGCCACTGAAAACCGCCCTCTGAAAGTTCAAAGGCTTTTGGGTGTCCGAATGCCGCCAGATTATTTTTTATTTGGATAACCGCCCTTATATTGGCTTCGCCCTCCACTCTGCCGACCAATAGGACGCTCCTTGCGACTGCAAAGAAATCAATGGAACCCATACCACGATACGCCGCCTTATTTCCTGTCGCTTTGTTCATGTGTCCGACAAGTACAATGGCACATTGATATTTCTCTGCCAGAGCCGCCAACTTCTTTGTCATATCCCTTGCTTCATTTGCCCGGTTCATATCCATACCACCGCCCAAATAGGCTTGTATTGGGTCTAAAATAAGCATTTTAGCCTTTGTCCTTATCATTGCTTCTTCTAATCGTTCATCTATCATAGAGAGTGATTTTATGCTTTCATCAATGACAGAAATATTCTCACAGTCCGCTCCTGCCAATTCCAAACGGGGCTTTACGGTATCGGCAAGCCCGTCCTCCGCTGTCTGATAAAGCACATTCAACGGTTCCTTCAGCTTCATTTGACTATCTAAGCCTTCGCCCTTTGACAGCTTTGCCACTATATTGAGTACAAGCGTTGTCTTTCCGTCACCCGGATCGCCTTGAACGATTGTCAGCTTCCCATATGGGATAAACGGAAACCATAGCCAAGATACCTCCTGCGACTGTATCTCCGACATTTTAATCATCTGTAATTCTGTTTTTTGTTTCTTCCATAATGCCCTCCATTTCTGAAAAATCATTGTCACTGAAAAAAACCTCTGCTATACTTATATTGTGAAACACTGATAACAGAGATTTTCCAGTTATCACAGCCCTAACAGTTGCCGCTGTTGGGGCTTTCTTCTGCTCCGGCGTCACTATCCTGCCACAGATATTTTGCTCCGTCTAAGACCCACAGGATTGCTTTCAACATATCAAGACAGTCATTCCGCATATCTTCCAACCCCTCCGGCGTTAATGCAATTTCTGTCTTTTCAAACTGCTCTGTCACTTCCCGGATATTGGTCTGCATTACCTTTAATTCCTCTACTAACTGATAAACCAGTTCTTTTTTACCGACCACGCACACCCAGTTATAAATGCAGGAACGGACAAAATAATCTTTCTTAGAAAGTCCGCTTACTAAAATCTTTGCTTCAATTTCTTCCCTCTCTCTAGGGGAAATACGAAAGCTGATTGTCGGGTATGACATTCCGAACAATTCGGGGGATTTCACAGAATGTATTAGGGGAACTGGCGGGTATAGACGGAACCACCATTCGCAAATATGAATTAGGAAGCCGGAAGCCAAAGCCCGACCAACTTTTGAAGATTGCCAACGCTCTAGGCGTAAGCATCAACGTATTCACGGACTTTGACATAGAAACTGCTTCTGATGTTCTCACTCTGCTTTTCAAAATGGACGAGCAGATAGACATGGAAATCGACGGCGAAAAAGACAGTGAGGGAAATCTTATCCCCGACACGATATGTATTCGTTTTAAACACCCGGAAATCAACAGCCGGCTTGCCAAATTTGCAAAGGCTAAGAAATTGCAGGAAATTTTAATTGCTTCCAAAGACGCATTTCCAAGTGAGGAATCATTTAATAAAGAATTGGAACAGATGAATGAAACTTGTGAACAGATTAAACAACATTTAGTTGATACAAATAGAATTGTGAAAAAAGGCACCTCTGGTATCTCTGTTCGTATCTATCCAGAGAACACCTAATGAAAGGGTTTATATGACTTTTCTCGAAAATGCACTACACTATGATGATTATTTTCACTTACGGCAAAGTGTAAACTGGGATAACTTTTCAGAGCAACAGACTGTTTTTGCTTTGAGCCATACACTTTATGCTATTACAGTGAAAAGCGAACAGGAAACTATCGCTATGGGCAGACTAATCGGGGACGGACTATATTACACTATTGTAGATGTAATTGTAAATCCTGCCTTTCAAGGACAAGGTATTGGTTCTGCCGTTATCCATAAATTACTGAATTATGTAGAAAAGAATACGCCGCCCGGCGGACGCTCCAGTGTTTCTCTAATTGCCGAAAAAGGGAAAGAAGCCTTTTATGAGACTTTAGGATTTAAAAAGATACCCCATGAATTTTGCGGTAGCGGCATGAGAAAGGTAATTCACAAAAAAAATTAGCTGAAAAATATTAGAGACAGGTATCATGATACCCGCCCAAAATCCAGTATTCATCATACAATAGAAAGTACGCTTCGCAAACTTTCTATTGTCAAGAATAATTAGAGCCATTTTAGAGCCAAACGGCATAAAACAACCCCGGAAATGCCCATTCTATCAGCATTTCCGGGGTTCTGTCCGTTACTCAAACTCAATCGTAGCCGGCGGCTTAGGCGACATATCATAGCAAACCCGGTTCACATTCTCCACTTCATTCAGAATCCGGTTTGTAATCTTCTCCAGCACATCCCAGTCCACCTTCTCAATGCTTGCGGTCATAGCATCAATCGTATTGATTGCCCTGATAATCACCATATACTCAAAGCATCTGGCATGATTTTTCATACCAACCGACTTAAAGTCCGGCACTACCGTAAAATACTGCCAAACCTTCTTATCCAGGCCGGCTTTTTCGAATTCCTCTCTCAGAATCGCATCAGACTCTCTTACAGCCTCCAGCCTGTCGCGGGTAATTGCGCCCAGACAACGCACACCCAGTCCGGGGCCGGGGAAGGGCTGACGGTAAACCATGCTCGCAGGAAGGCCCAGCTCAATACCGCAGGCACGAACCTCATCCTTGAACAGCTGCTTCAAAGGCTCTACCAGTTCAAACTGCAGATCCTCAGGCAGGCCGCCCACATTGTGATGGGATTTTACCATTTTTGCAGTCTTGGTACCGCTTTCGATGATGTCGGGATAAATGGTTCCCTGTCCCAGGAAATGAATGCCGTCCAGCTTTCTGGCCTCTTCCTCAAATACACGGATAAACTCTCCGCCGATAATCTTTCTCTTCTGTTCCGGATCCGCAACGCCTTCCAGCTTGCCGAGGAAACGCTCCGTGGCATCCACATAAATCAGGTTTGCATGCAGCTGGTTCTGGAATACCTCGACTACGCTTTCAGACTCATTTTTACGCATCAGGCCGTGGTTTACATGCACACATACCAGCTGCTGACCGATAGCCTTGATCAGCATAGCGGCCACTACTGAGGAATCCACACCGCCTGACAGTGCAAGAAGAACCTTCTTGTCTCCCACCTGACGGCGAATCAGCTCCACCTGATCCTCAATGAAATTCTTCATATTCCAGTTGGTTTCCGCCTTGCACTGATTCAAAACAAAATCCTTCAGAACCTCCTGTGCGGGAACCGAGTCAAATTTCTGTTCACATTTGGCAGTGGGATGGTTAATTGCCATAACCGGATAACCGCAGTCATACAGCGCGGGATCGATATCCACAGCCTTGCCGTCAACCACGCGGTTTTCTCCGCCGTTTAAAATAATACCCTTTACATTGTCCAGAGCCTTCAGCCCATCCACAGTGATGTCATGGGGATGGATTTCACTGTACACACCCATGTCACGGATTGCGCGCGCAACAACAGTGTTTTCCGTACTGCCCAGGTCCAGTATAACGATCATGTCCTGTTTCATCTTCACGTCTCCTTGTTCTTTGATGTGACAGCGGAGCAGAAAAAACGGAAAATCCGTATCTTCTCCCTGCCGTCCTGCTGCCAAAAAAAGTTCTCAAATCTCGTAACAGTACAACGAACTTAACTGCTACAAAATCTCTACACAAAACCATTATAACTGTATACTCCTGTTTTTTCCAGAAAATATTGTCTTTTTCCACGCTTTTGTATACCCGCCTAAAAATTTTTTTCTCTTCCCCGCTTCTTCCGGCAATTTCTCACATTTATCCCATATTACTGCGGAATTTTCCTGTCCGCATTGCACTTGCTCTCACAAACTCCCTGCCATTCCCCTCCCACAGCCTGCAGCTCTCCCTATTTCCTCCCAACGTTACACCCAGCTCTTCCTCCGGTAAAGCGCCGCCCCCGACGCCGTGCAGACGATCAGGATTGTGCTCAGCACCACCAGGCTCTTCCTGTATTCCTCAAATGCAGCCCCCAGAAATACGCCCTGCAGAAGCTCCACCACATAGGTCAGCGGAAGCCAAGCGGAAAACTTTTTCACCGCCTCAGGGAACATTTCCTTCGGCATCGTCGCCCCGGAGAGGAAAATCATGACAAAATAGGAAACATAACAGAGAAGGTTGCTGATTTTCATATCCCGCGCAATTGCCGTAAAGAAAAAACCCAGGGAAAAAACAGCGCCGATGGACAGAAGCAGCGCACCCAGAATAGCCCAAAAGCTGCCCTCGGTTTTGATATCATAAACCAGCTTTCCAGCCGCAAACAGCAGCGCAAAGCCGGCCAGCGTCATCAGCAGGTTGACAAGCACCTGCGCCGCAATGACCACGCCCTTCCCCGCCGGAGTAGCGTCAAAGCGTTTGTAAATCCGGCTTTCCTTATAGCCAGCCAGCGTCAGCGGAAACGCCATCAGCCCGGTAACGCCGATGATCATGGCCGAATAGGCCGGCACGGAAACATCCATCGTTCCTCTGCCTCCGAAATAAGCCGAAGGCTCATTTCCATAAATGCTCCCATAAAGCAACAGCATCAGGAGAGGAAAAACAAAGGTAAAAAAGAAGCCATAAAAATCTCTCAGAAACAGCAATGCCTCAATACGGAAAACAGCCAGCAGTTTTTTCATAATATCCCCTCCATGGTCACCACATTCGTTTTGGGCGAAATCAACAGATACATCTTTTCCAAAGACATATCCTCCCTCCAGCCTTCCCCCTGTGTCTTTCGTTTCACATACGCCCGGAATTCCTCCTGCGTCCCCATGAATTCCTGCTGTCCGTTCACCAGATACAGAAGCCGGTCCGCAAGGGCCTCCACCTCATCCAGATAATGGGACACCAGCAAAATACCGGTTCCCGCCTCTTTTATCCGCCGCAGGCTTTCCCACAGGCCGTGGCGGATTTCCGGATCAAGCCCGGTGGTCAGCTCATCAAGGATCAGCAGACGCGGACGGGGTAGCAGGGCAAGGAGCACCGACAGCCGCTGTTTTTCCCCGCCGGACAGTTTTTTTACCGCACGGCCCGCCTTTTCCCCCAGGCCCAGCTGTTGTAGGAGCAGATGCCAGTCGGCAGGATTTTCATAAAAAGAAGAGAACAGCCCGCAAAGCTCCTTTACTTTAATTTTGTCAGGATATTCCGCCTCCTGCAGCTGTATCCCCATTTCCCGGTACACCTGACTGCGGTTCTTAAGCGGGTTCACCCCGAAAACCTGCACGCTCCCTGAAGTGGGCCTGCGCAGACCCTCCACACATTCTACCGTAGAGGTTTTCCCGGAGCCGTTAGGCCCGATGACGGCAAGTATTTCTCCTGCCTTCATGCGGAAGGATACGTCCTTCACCGCGCATACCGACCCATAATCCAGCCGCAGCCTATCTATTTCTACAAGTGTCTTATCCATATGCATTCCTCCTTTTTCTTCATCATAAGCAGCTGCGGCCTGCACGGCAACAGACGGCGTGTGAAATGCAGGTTTTGCAGGGCAACCTGCTTATAACGGAGATAAAGCGCATTTCCTTTCCCCCGTTTTATGATATAATGTCGGCGTAGGGACATTATATAGCTGCGCATGCTGATTTCTACGCCCGCCGCAGAAATCCGGGCGCTAAATTCCGCCGGAGGCTCATATCCGCAGAGCGGATATGATATAATGGAAAAATGTTATAATCAATCAGTTCACAGCCGCTTTGAAAGACTCAAACCGTTGCAAAGGAGGGAACCACCCATGCGTGTGGAGCTGAAAATCGATCCGGCCTGCCAGGAACCCTGCGCGGTCATAAACGCCGCCAGGCTGACCCCGAACCTGCAGGCCGCCATATCGCTTCTGGAAAAAGAAGGGGAGGAAAACGTGTTCCCCGCCCAGCGTGATGGGAAAACCTATCTTATTGAGCCGGACGCCATAGAAATTATCCGCACGGAGGGCCGCGAACTCGCGCTCTACGACCGGCAGAAAAGGCGCTTTCTGTTAAACAGGCCTCTGTACGAGCTGGAAAAACAGCTGGGAAAAAATTTCGTGCGCATTTCCAAGTCGGCGCTTGTCAGCATCCGCCGGATCAGCCATGTAGAAGCCTCTTTCAATGGCACGATGGAGCTTGTGATGAAAAACGGAGTGGAGGAAGTGATTACCCGAAGCTACCGTCAGCAATTCAAACAACGACTGGGGGTATAGATATGAGCGTAAAAAAAGTTATCAACTATCTTTTCCTGGGAATTTCGTGGGGCTGCACCTTTTTCGTATTTACCTGCCTTATCGGTTATCTCATCAGCGGCCCGGCTTTCCTTGCGCCTGTTGTGAATAATTTTCCAAGGCAGGTCTTGGGCGCCGTATTTGTTGGTATCGCCTGCGGCTCCACCAGCATCGTTTACCGAATTGACAGGCTTTCCCTCGGTATACAGATTCTGATTCATTTCACGCTTGGCATGAGCGGATATTTTCTGGCCGCTTTTTTCCTGGGATGGATCCCGCTGGAAAATAAATGGTACATGATAACCTTTATCATCCTGGGCGTTCTGATTTTTACGGCAATCTGGAGTATTTTTTTCTTTTACAACAGAAGGGAAGCAAGAAAAATGAATGAACGGCTGAAGGAACTGAACAGGGAGGAACAGGAAAACAAATGAAATACAAGCTGGAAAAAAATGTGCGTGATACCGCGCCTGTAAGAAATGCCTTTAACGCTCTGGCCATGCAGACCTTTCAGCTGTCCTTTGAGGGCTGGTATGAAAACGGCTGCTGGTCACAGCGCTATCAGCCCTATACCCTGATGGACGGCGGTACTGCTGCCGCAAATGTATCCGTCAATCTAATGAAAACCCGCTGGAACGGGCAGATAAAAAACTATATCCAGCTGGGCACAGTCATGACCCATCCGGCTTACCGCAACCAGGGGCTTTCCCGCTATCTGATTGAAGAAATCTTCAGGGACTGGGAGGAGCGCTGCGACGGCTTCTATCTGTTTGCCAACGAAACCGTACTGGATTTCTATCCCCGTTTCGGTTTTCGCAGGGAAACAGAATACCAGTGCAGCCTTCCGCTTGCCCCTTCTGCGGACATAAAACGAGGAAAGGCGCGCCGGCTGGATATGGACTCTCCCTCCGGCCGCAGCCTGCTGGAAGCCCATTACCGGATGTCCAATCCTTTTTCCCTGCTGCCTTCGCTGGATAATTTTAACCTGCTGATGTTTTACTGCGGTTCGTTTCTGAAGGACTGTGTGTATTATCTGCCGGAATACAACGCGGCAGCAGTCGCAGAGCAGGATGTAACATCCGGGACGTTACTCTGCCATGACATTTTCTGTCCCCCGGGTCACTCCCTGCAGGAAATTTTGTCCTGCCTTGCTCCTGCAGGCACGCAAAAAGCGGTTCTGGGATTTCTGCCGGATGGAATCCCAGACAGCCTTCTCACACCGCTTTCCAATGAGGATGACACTCTTTTTACACGTATTCCGAAAGAAAATCCCTTCGATGGGCACAGGCTGAGATTTCCCGATCTGTCCCATGCCTGATTTTGTACATCTGGCAGATACTGCAAACCGCCTCAGCAGCTCCGGTTCTTTCTCAGCCCCTTGGGATAATGATTTTTCATGATTCCACCGGCCAGCTTGCCCCAGCCGATACTGTAGCCGTCCGCTGTTATCAGATGCCAGCCCTTTCCGCCTTCCTCGCGGTAAACACCCACATCCTCCCGGAACGTCTCTCCGTTCAGATAGCCATAAATTTCCCGGCTGTCTGAGAGAAGGTCACAGGAAAAGCGCACCTCCTCCGGCTTCAGCGCCAGGGCAAGCGCATGGGAAGGCTCAAACCGGTTCTTTTTTCTCGTGCCCAGATGCAGTCCCGGCCGCAGTACCTTCAGCCCCTTAAGAGGCGGCATTCCCTGAGGCGCCAGATAAAGCTGATCACCGAAGGCAATAAAAATCCCTTCCTGCCTTATTGTCAGATACTGCTTTTCAAATTCCAGATAATCCGCATATTCCTTCACCGACAGGCCCTTTATGCCGTCCCGGCGCACAGGCATCCGCTCCGTCTCCGATACGCTGCCTTCCTTTTTAAGAACCGCCAGGAAATGCCCCTCGCCCCTGATTTTATGAGGCCACAGCCGCATTGTCCTGACAAGCTCTTCTCTTCCGCCAGGCACCCAGTCCGGCCGTCCTGCCGCAAAACCCTCCGGCATATCCACATTCACCAGCGTAAAATCCGGGAAGCGATCCAGAAAACGGTTGATGCTCCCTTCATTTTCCTGCGGGGAAAAGGTGCAGGTGGAATACACAAGAAGCCCGCCGCTTCGCAGCATCTGCTGCGCGCTGTCGAGAATCGTATCCTGTCTTTCAGCGCACATCTCCACATTTTCCAGGCTCCATTCCCCGCAGGCTTCTTCATTTTTGCGGAACATCCCTTCCCCGGAGCAGGGCGCATCCACCAGAATCCGGTCAAAAAACCCGGAAAAACGTTCTGCCAGCCGCTCCGGCGTCTCATTGGTGACCACCGCATTGCGGATGCCCATCCGTTCTATGTTTTCAGACAGTATTTTTGCCCGGGCAGGATGGATTTCATTACATACCAGCAGTCCCCCACCCTTCATCTGTGCTGCAATCTGGGTGCTCTTCCCTCCCGGCGCCGCACACAAATCAAGAACCCTTTCCCCGGGACGCGCCTGCAGGAACTGAGCGGGCGCCATGGCACTGGGCTCCTGGATATAATAAACGCCCGCTTCATGAAGCGGATGCTTCCCGGGCTGCTGCGCCTTGTCATAATAAAAACCTGTTTTCGCCCAGGGAACCGGCGTCAGGGAAAAAGGCCCTGTCCGCGCAAAATCCTCCGGCTCCGCCTTCAGCGGATTTACCCGCAGGGCCTGATGCCTTTCCTCCTTCAGCGCCTCGGAAAACGCCTCATATTCCTCCCCCAGCATTTCTTTCATTCTGTTTACAAAGCTCTCTGGAAGCATTATCATGGTTCCTTTCTGTTAATTATCATAAGCGGGGACCGAACGGACACATCACTTCTAAAGGAACTTTACCAGATTTTCTTCCTGAATGCCAGTGGTAATTTTACATTTCCCTGTCCCGTGCGGCGGACACAGAGGAACAGGCACCGGACGGCGGGAGCCTGAACAGGGTACGGACTGTAAACTGCATTTTATAGAACAAACAATAAGAAAAACAGTACCATGGTTCCCTTCAGGTTCCGGTTCAGCAGCAGGTAAAGCGAACCGAACAAAAGCCCAATCGCAACTCCTTCCAATCCTATCAAAAGACTTCCTTTGGTAAAAATGTGGGCAAGCCCCCAAGTCAGCCCCATGACAATCCCGCCATAGGGGATTTTCCGGTTTTTAAACCAGGTCTCAAAGGCCAACTGGGCAAATACCAGAATCAGCGTAAAAAGAAGCGTTTCAAACACATAATATATGTACTGGAAGATAAAAAGAAGCGTGCCATGGGACTTCCATTCAAGATATACCTTAAAACCTCCCCAGTCCATCACAGAGGCGTAGATTTTAAGTGCCGCTCCCGCCGCCACCAGCGCCCACTGCCAGAGCTTAACCGTTTTCAGGCTGCCCTCAAACAGCTTCAGGCCATACTTCTTTTCCCCCGTCCGCAGTACCCAGGCCGCCACCAGTCCCCAGGAAATACAGGTGATAATCCAGTGTACAATCGTCTGCCAGGTATTCCACCCCTCCATGGACGCTCCGTACAGCAGGGGTTCCAGCAAAAAAGCATAAACCACCTCCAGCCCCAGGCCCGCAAAAGCATCAAGCCCAAGCGATAAAAGCCCCCATCCTCTTTTTTTATCTGTCATAGTCTTCATAGCTGTCTCCATCTTTTTTCTCCTTTCTGATTTCCTCCAGCATTTCATTCGCTTTTTTTATTTCCTGGAAAAGTGATATATAATACCAGCCTGCAATGATCACATAAGGAATGGTGAAGGACCGGAACATATCCCAGTAAGCATATTCGGATAATTCCGTAAAATGTCCTATCACCCAAATAGTAAACATAATTCCGCCAAGTATCACCAGATACTGCCCCAAAATTACCGCCAGCGGCGGAAAGCGCTGAAAACGATAGTATTGTGACAGTACAAAGGTGGCAACAAGCGATATACAGAATATCATAACAAAATTCTGCTGATCAATTTCCCATTTTCCCTGTGTAAAGGCCTCAGTGGCAATTTTTAACAGAGACAATATCGTATAGGTACAGCAAACCGATGGGAAAAAATTTTTACGGCTAATGAGTTGCATGTTCATTTCTCCTCTCCCTGATAAACTGCAGAAAATCATTTTTATAGGAACGGTTCAAAATCACTTTTTCACCGTTATCCAGCACAAGCTGCATTTTCATGTTCACATCTGCTTTGATTTTACGTACTCTGTAAATATTTACCACAATGGATTTACTGATACGGATAAAACCGAGTTCGGAATATTTCTCTGCCACGGCCTGGATTCCCTGTTCCACCTGAAATACCTCTTCCTCCAGGCAGGCAAAGCACTTCCTGTCCACCGCCTCAAAGTAATATACCTCCTCCGGCTTCAGGAAAACCTGCTCTCCTTCCAGTTTTCCCAGAAGCATCGGCTCCTTCCCTGCCAGAGCCACTATCCTCCTGATTCTCTCATTATATTCCCTGTAATGGATGTCTATATAATCTTCAGAAAGCCCGGGTTCCCGGAACCTGTTAATCTTCATTACCCTTTTCCACCTTTATTTTTAGAACGTTCCTTCAAATAGCTTTCAGCTCTCTTACTGCCTTCAGCCATATACTGATTATAGCAGACCATTTTCATCCTGCAATGTGAGGATGCGCAAGCTGCACCTGGAAATGAATAAGTTGCAAAAAAATTAATAACTGTAAAAAATATAAAGCTGCAAAAAAATATAAAGCTGCGGAGTCTTCGTGAAAGGTTCCGCAGCTTTATATACTTCTTGAACTGTCTGATTCTATAATCCGGCATTTATAACGATTTTTGTGTATTCTTGTTTTGTATCCTAATCTTCTTTTGTGGTCTTTTCTTCCTTTTTGTCCTTCTCTTCCTTTGTGGCCTTCTTTTCTTTTATGGCCATATCTTCCTTTATGACCTTCTCGTCCTTTGTGTCCTTATCTTCCTTTGCCGCCTTCCTCCTGTTCCTTCTCCGTTTTCCTGCTCTGCCAATCATAACCGCCATAAGAAGCGCCACACCGGCAACGCCAAGCACGTAATACATAACCTTGCTTTCTGTTATTCCATAAACAGCAAAGGAACAGCCATAGGGAACGGACGCAGTCAGATAGCTTCCGTCCTCTTTCGTTTCCACCATTTTCCACTTACCGTCGCTGCCTGCAATCCAGACCTGTGCGCTGTCAGCCCCTTCCGGTATGAGGAAATGTGCTGTCATTTCCGAAGTTTTCTCATCCTCAGGCTGGTTTTCCAGCGACCAGGAATAAGCATAGGCACAGGCTTCTTCTCTTTCCGGAGACTGGCATTCGTCCAGCGTAAGAAGCGTATTTTCATAGAAATTACCTTCCAGAAGGAACAGCGGCTTGCCGTTCTCCGCCTTTTGTGCAGAGGCCAGGCTCAATGTCCACCTCTGTTCTTCGGCTTCTACCGTAATATTTTCCGTTACCCTACGGACCGGAAATTCTATGTTCCATTTTGTATATCCGCCTTCTGCAGAAATCTTCGGCACATCCTCCTCCTGTATGCTTCCGCCGTAAGGGATCGTCAGTGTGCCGCACACCTCATCCTCATTTTTAAAGGTAATGGTAACCGTGGTAAAGCCCTGGGGTATCTCTTCCTTCTGCACCAGCTCCTCATAGGCACAGCTCTCGGCCTTGCCATAATAGTTGATGTTATCAATACCGCCCCATTCATCGGAAACAAAATAATTGGCAGAAAGCTCCGCTTCCTCATTCACATGCCCTGCGATACTTCCGATATACTCTCCTTCATCACTTTCCAGAGTACACATCGACGCGCAGCCGCTGATGTTATAGCCGTCTCCCGCGATGCCGCCCAGATAATCCACTCCGCTGATATTGCAGAAGGAATAGCTTTTATTGATGGTGCTGGTGCTGACACCGGCGATTCCGCCCAGCTTCTTTCCGCTTTCCGCACTGATGTCGCCGTAATTTTCACAGTCATAGATCAGGCCCAGCTCCTCGCTGCCTGCAATGCCGCCGCAGTTATTTTTCTTTGCATTTATTTTCCCGTAATTTATACAGTGAATCACCACATCATTGGTGGTGGAGCGTACCGCCACATCCGTCAGCTTGGATAAATCCAAATCCAGCTCCGGATCAAAGTCGTATTCCACATTCATGGTCCCTGCAATACCGCCGGGGTTAATATCCGCGTCCACAGACCCGTTATTCGTACAGCCATAAATAACTCCCAGCGTCTTTTCCGTCACATTTCCGGAGGAAATATCCAGCAGGGGATCGCCGTTTCCCATCAGGATGTTCAGATCCGCATTCATGGAATCCGTAATCCGCTGCTGCGTATTCATCAGGCCCTTCATGCTGTCCGTCAGACTCTGGATGCCCCCATCAATGGAATCGGTCAGGCTGTCAATCGTATCCCCTGAAAGCTTGCTCTGATCCGTCAGTTCATTGGAAATATTGCCCGCAGCATCAGATACCGAATCCCCTGTGGAGGAAATGGTGTTCTGCATATTTTTCATATTCCCGGAGATGGAGGATATTTCGTCCTTCATTTTATTTAGGTTGGATTCTATCTCCGGATCAGGCTCCGGTTTCTTCAGCTCACCTTTTTTCTTGTCGGTTTTATCCTTGATGTCATCGATTTGATCCTTGATCTCATCTTTGATTTCATCCTTGCCATCGGTTATATTCCCGCCTTCATCGCCCGGATTTGCATCGGAATTATCTCCTGCATCACTGCCGCCATCCTCATTCTTCCCATCAGTGCTGCTATTCCCATCGGCGTTACTGTTCCCTCCGGTACCGTTTCCGCCGCCGTCGGCTTCCTTCCCGCCGGAACTGCTGCCGCCATTTAGGGAAGCATCATCCGTCCTATCACCCGTCCCTCCAACAACGGTACAGCTGATAAATGCCCCCTCTTCTCCTGTCGCAGTAAGCTCCCGGACCTGATTTCGTCCCAAAAGCGCCCTTACACCATATACTGCCGCATCATTCTGTCTTTTCTGCACAGAAGCCCGTGCGCTGTCCGACCCTTGCACGCCTGCTTCCTCTGTTTTTCCGCTGCCCTTTCCACCCGAACTGCCGCTCTCGCGATTTTCCGCCTTTCCGGAGGAACCGCTGTCCGAAGAACCGCCGCCGGAATTGCTTTCCGTACCGCTGCCGTCGTCCGTACTTCCATTCCCGCCGGAAGAGCCGCTTCCTTCAGATCCGCTTCCACCCGCACTGCTACTTCCTTCGGATTCGCTTTCGCCTGCACTTCCGCTTCCGCCGGTTCCGCTGCCACCCGTACTATCGCTTCCGTCCGCCGTGCTGCCGCCCGTACTTCCGCTGTCCGGGCTTTCCCCGCCGCTGGAGCTGCCGCCCTGGTTCCCCGAACCGCCGTTGCCATCGGAACCATTTCCTCCGCTGCCGCCGGAATGGTTCTTATCATCCCCACCGCTTTCCGACTCATCCTCAGAAGGCGTCTCCGTAGGATCCGTATCGCCCTTGCCATCCTCACCCTTATCAGGGATAACCGGCTTAATCTTATCAATCTCATTCTTCACATCATCGACAACGCCGTTGACCGTATCCATAGCGTTATTGATGTCACTGCGAACGCCATCCACCAGCCGTTTTACCGTATCATTTCCCAGATTTCCGATGTTGTCCAGCGCACTGCTGATACTGTCGATATAGTCCCTTGTTTCCTGATGATCCTCGGAAATCGTATCGCGAAGCGAATTCACTTCCCGGTTCAGGCTGTCAATCGTATCCTCATACTGCTTCTGGAGCGCCTTTGTATACTCGCTGGCATCACTGGAGGTCTGGCTGAGAGCATCCGACATCTGTATCACCAGACGATTCATAGTCCCCAGATCATCCTGCAGCTTTTCCAGACGGTCCGACAAATATTCGGATTCCATATAAGGCTCAGCCTGGCCGGCAATACCGCCCACGTCCTTACGTCCCAGAATCTCCCCTTCATTTTCACATTCAATAATGGTTCCGCTCTGTCTTCCGGCAATGCCTCCCACGTTGTAGCCCACATGCGCATACCCCACCGGGCCGCGGTTAATACAGCCTGTGACAGTCCCGGAGGTGATCCCTGCAATTCCGCCGCTGTCATTTCTGGTAACCACATTCTGCGTCAGATTCAGGCTTCCCAAATCCACGCCATCCAAATCCAGCGTCGGCTTCAAATCCTCTCCATTCACCACACATTCGCTTACGCAGTCCTTAAGCAGCCCTTTATTTTCACCACATATACCGCCGGTGCCGTTAGTGGCCGTAACCGTGCCGGATGCACTGCATCCCACCACCTTCCCGTCCGCCTTATTATACCCTACGACTCCGCCGACCGATTTGGATGCGGACACTGTGCCATGAAAGGAACAGCCAGACAGCATGCCGAAATTCATACCTGCCAGGCCGCCCACATTTTCCGCGCTGCCGTCCATCCGCACAGTCCCTTCCACAGTCAGCTCTTCAACCACCGCATTTTTCCCAAGATAGCGGAAAAATCCATAATCGGAACCTTTCCTGGAAAGTGAGAACCCGGATATGGTATGCCCGTTTCCTTTCAGCATCCCGTTAAAATATGGTATTCCCTGAAAATCCGTCCCTGTCAAATCAATGTCCGCAGTCAGGGAAAAGACCTTCCCGTAACTGTACCAGTCATTCCTGCATTCCTGTGCAAAGCTTTCAAGCTCCTGCACATTGGATATTTCGATGCTGTCCGCAGCTTCTGTTTCCTGAACAGCAGTTTCTGTTTCCGCTGCACCTGTTTTTGCTGCACTATTTTCCTGCTTTCCCGTGCTGCCTTGCTCTGCCGCCATGCATCTGCCTGTTTCGGAGGCAAAGAGAGAAAGGGCCAGCAGAAAAGTCAGCGCTGTTTTTTTCATATATGCTTTTGCTTTCATTCCTCATCTCCTCCTTTCCCGGCAGCTTCCGCTGCCCCGCAGCCTTCCGGAGAAACGGTATCTTCCAAAGTACCGCCATCCTGTCCTCCGCCATCAAGCATGTCAATATTCGTCTGCTTTCCGGGCACCCAGGTTTCCAGGGATGCATTCATTTTCCCCTGGAAGCTGCCCTTGATATCCGCATCGATTTCGCCCTGAATGTAGCCCTTCACATGCCCTGTAACCGACATTCTTCCGCCGATTTCCCTGGCATTGTACTTGGACAGATTTATGGTAAGAGCCGTCTTTTCAATAATATAGTCACCGAACAGCAATATCTGCGGCAGCACGAACAGTACCAGGATAATGGAAATCAACGTTCCCCGTCCCAACGCAATACCAATGGAAGCCACGGTGGCATCGGAGGCGATCCTGCCGATCAGGAAGCCCGCGCAGGTCAGGATGGAGCCGGACGTAAAAATCGTGGGGAAGGACTGGTTCAGTGTCTCCACAATTGCCTCTTTTATCGGCATCAGCTGCTTCAGCTGCAGATACCGGTTGGAGATAACAATCGCATAATCAATGGTCGCGCCCATCTGGATTGCGGATACAATCAGGTACGCGATAAAAAATACAGGCTCCCCCGACAAAGCAGGCACGGAGAAGTTAATCCAGATACTGCCCTGAATCGTCAAAACCAGCAGTACGGGAAGTCCCGCGGACTGGAAGGTAAAGAACAGGATTATCATGACAAACAGCGCCGTCAGGATGCTGATAATCAGGTTATCAGAGCCAAAAGAGGACATCAGATCATGATCACTGGTGGAATTTCCCACCAGGATCACATCCTTCCCGGGATAAAACCGCCTGCAGATTCCTCTGATCTCATCCATCGCCGCATAAGTCTCTTCCCCCTCCACCGGCAGCCGGAGAGACAGTACAAAACGGCTGTAATCCTCTCCCTGCAGCTGCTGCTTGGCATCATGCAGCGTATCATACAGCTCATTCAGGTTTTTATCCATTTCATCATCCAGCGTCACATAGCCCTGCTCATACTGATCATACAGGAACAGGAACATGTCGATAATCGGGACATCATACTCATCAATTCCCGTAAAAACAGGTCCGTACTGCTCCTGGTTATAAGCGTAGGCCACATAAAGAAGCCTGACAATCTCAATATCCAAATCCGCCAGCTCCGAAAAATCCCTGGGCGAAATCTTATCTGTCAGCACATAATCATCATTGATGGACACATTGGCCAGCCCCAGGGCACTGTCCACATAATCCAGCTTTTCTATTTCCTTCAGCGTCTTCTCTTCCGCCTCATAATTCCCCCTGGGAACCATAACCACCAGCTGATTGGAGGTCCCGAAGGCCCCTTCTATCTTCTCCTGGGCGATTTTTGCCTCACTCTTTTTCGCACTCTCCACGGAGCTGGTATCATATATATATTCACATCCGCTGGATTTGAGGAAAGCAAATACAAGCACCAGCACAAACAGCGGCGGTATGATGTATTTTGTCTTATTCGCCAGCTTCCCTGCAAACGTTATGTTAGGGACATAGCACCTGTGATGGGAGTTATCGATCCCTTTGGCAAAAAGCAGCAGGATGCCGGGCATCAGCAGGAATACGGAAACCAGGCTGAAAATAATCGCCTTCACCAGCACAATACCCATGTCATAGCCCAGCCTGAACTGCATGAACATCATGGCCACCATACCTGAAATGGTGGTCAGCGAGGAAGCGCTGATTTCCGGTATGGCCTTGGACAACGCCACCTTTACGGCGCTTTCCGCATCCATCGTCTCGTGCTCCTCCATAAAACGGTCGCACAGGATAATGGCATAGTCAATCGCCAGCGCCAGCTGCAGCACCACCGCAATGGAATCGGTGACGCTGGAGATGGTCCCCAGCCAGTAGTTGGTCCCCTTGTTCAAAATGGCCGCCACGCCAAAGGTAATCAGCAGCACCGGAATTTCCATATATGCTTTTGTGGAAAGCAGCAGCACCGCAACGATTATAATCACGGCCAGCACCAGGATCAGATTCATGTCCTTTGCCAGGGCTTTGCTTGTTTCCTCTTCCGCCCCGACCTCCGTAGACACATAGGTATCGTAGTCCGCCAGCGTTTCCCTGACCGCGTTCATAGCATCCTTGCTTACCTGCTCCTCTTCCTCTCCGGAAAAAGTAATGTCATAAAGAGCATTGGTCCCCGTGTAATGATCCTCGGAATCGTCAAAAGCCACTTCCTTCACGCCCTTGACCGCTTCCAGCTCATCCACCAGCTTTTGAGCATCCGTATATGTAATATTGGACACCATCACCCTGGCGCTGCCATAGGTCAAAAACTGCTCCTCCATCAGATTCAGCCCCCGGTTGGTCTCACTGTCCGCCGGCAGATATTTGGTAATATCCTGATTCACCGAAACCTTATTGACAGAAACCACGCTGTAAATAATCGCAATAAAAAAGAGCACATAAATGGCTTTACGTTTGTTGACAATAAATGTGGCCACCGTCAACCAGAAATTCCCTTTTTCTTTTTTCTCTTCCATCGAAGACACCTCTTGTCATATACTTTAAGTCACTTTCACAAGAGGCAATTATAGTCCCCTCACCGATTATTGGCAAGCTGGATTCCGCATTCTTTTTTACCCAATTCTCTCCGAGTGTCCAAAAGCGTCGGTTTTTCCCCTGAAATACCATAAAAAACGCCTTCCCTTTTCGGGGAAAGCGCTTTCTGAAATTCAATGCTTACTATTCTTAATTCTTCTTCAGCCTTACCACATTCCAGCTGTGCTTACCGAACACAGTGCTGAAACGTCCGTCTTCCATAACGGAAGCATTGCTGTAAACAGGAGCCACACAGTCCGGAGCAGCCTCCGTATTCACTGCCTTCATATCATCATTGGTCAGCACGATATGCTCAACGACCTTATAATCTGCAAACTGTCTGAAATCGCAGGTTACCTGCATATCCTCTTCCAGATCCTTATTCACTGCAAATACGGTCAGTTCTTCCGCCTCTTCATTCCAGATACATACGCTGTCCAGACAGGAAACCTCACCGTAGGTTTTGCTTTCATAAACAGGAGCCTGAACCAGTGTGTTCAGCACTGTTCCCCTGCCGAAAACGCTGGCATGCATATAAGGATAAAAAATTGTCTGTCTCCATGCGCCCGTATCGGAAGTCATTATCGGAGCAATTACGTTCACAAGCTGTGCCAGGCATGCTACCTTCACTCTGTCCGCATGTCTCAGCATCGTGATCAGCATGCTTCCCACAAGCAGCGCATCCTCAAAATTATATACATCCTCCAGCTGATGAGGCGCCTGCACCCATTTTTCCAGCTGAGAATCAGCTTCATTGCTGTGATACCATACATTCCATTCATCAAAGGAAAGATTGATCTGCTTCTTGCTTCTCTTCTTGGCCTTTACGCAGTCACAGATAGAAAGCACGGAGGAAATAAACTCATCCATCCCCTTGGAATTTGCCAGAAATTCCGTAGTATTGTTGTCTCTGTTGCCATAATACTGATGCAGGGAAAGATAATCCACCTGATCATAGCACTCACTGAGCATCTCATCTTCCCAATAGCCGAAGGTATCCATGGTCAGGGAAGAGCTTCCGCAGGCCACCGTTTCAATGGTAGGATCCATGAATTTCATCAGCCGGCTTGTTTCCGCCGCCACACGGCCGTATTCCTTAGCCGTCTTATGTCCCATCTGCCAGGGGCCGTCCATTTCATTTCCCAGGCACCAAAGCTTGATATCATGGGGCTGCTCATAGCCGTGCTTCTTTCTCAGATCGCTGTAGTAGGTGCCTCCCTTAAAATTGCAGTACTCCAGAACATCCTTGGCTTCCTCCGGTCCCCTGGTTCCCAGGTTTACCGCCATCATTATCTGCGTTCCGGCCTTCTTTGCCCAATCGGCAAACTCATTCAGCCCAAACTGGTTCGTCTCAATAACGGACCAGGCCAGATCCACCTTGGAAGGGCGCTCACTTTTAGGTCCCACACCATCTTCCCAGTGGTAACCGGAAACAAAATTTCCGCCGGGATAACGCACAATAGGAACCTGCAGCTCCTTCACCAGGTCGATAACATCCTTCCTCATCCCCTGCTCATCCGCAAAAGGGCTGTTCTCCTGATAAATTCCTTCATATACCGCACGTCCCAGATGCTCAATAAAGGATCCGAAAATTCTCTTATCTACCTTTCCTGTCAGGTAGTATTTGTCTACAATAATCTCTGCTTTCTTCATTCCCTCTCCATTCCGCCGCCAACGCGGCAAATCTCCTCTTCTTAATAACCCTATCATAATCTGGAAGATAAAAACAAGCCAGTTCTTTTTCTCCGATATATTTGACTTTTCTTCCGGTCCTGTGCTATGCTCAATCCGGAACCCCCGATTCCTGAAAAACCCTTTGAGGAGTAAATTGTCATGATGACTCTCAATTTCTGTGAATACAACCGTTTCAATCAGGACTATGACCGGATCTGCAGGCCATCAGGCAGCGGCGATTACCTTTTTCTTCTCCTGAAAACTCCAATGAAGGTATATCTGGAGGACAAGCTGCATATCACCAAGGAAAATGCATGTATTCTTTACACCCCGCAGACGCCCCAGCATTATCAGGCTGTAAAACGTTTCTGCAACAGCTATCTGCACTTTTCTTCCGACACCAATCCCTGCCTCCGTTTCGGCATCCCGGCAAATACCATATTTTATCCTGCCAACTATATGGAGATTGATTCCTTCATCCGAGATCTCCAACAGGAATACTTTTCCACGGCGGACTTCCGGGAAGAATACATCCATACGCTGATTACCCAGCTGTTTATCTCCATTTCCCGTACTCTGACCAGCTCCGCAGTACGCAGCGAGGATACAGGGAATCTCTATCCTGCCTTCCAGAGCCTGCGTCTGCAAATGCTGTCCGACTGCCAGGAGGACTGGACCATGGAACGCCTCTGCCAGGCCGTCAATATGGAAAAGAGCCAGTTCTATGTCTACTACCGCCAGTTCTTTTCCACCACGCCCAAAAATGACCTTCTTCAGGTCCGGTTGGAAAAAGCAAAAAACCTGCTGAGCAACGAAGCCCTGCAGGTCAAAGAAGTAGCGCGTCTATGCGGTTTTTGCAACCTGCAGCATTTTACAAGATACTTCAAAAAATACTGCGGCTGCGCTCCCCGGGAATACGGGAAAATGCGTTAGAGGCTTTCTTCCTCTTCCTTCACTCCCATGTACTCCGTCAGTCTGCTGTAGATTTCAGGATAATCCCTCTTCATATGGACCGGTTTCATTTTCCTGTCCAGGAAGCAATGGCTTGTCTCCCCCGCTGCATGGAGCTTTCCATCCTCCTGCCCATATATTTCGTACCGCAGGCTCATTTTGATTCCATTGAACTTCTCCGGAATAACCTTTACCCTGAAAACTTCAGAATACCGGAAGGAAATACGGTAATCACAGGATACGCCCAGAACCGGTATCAGAATCCCCGCTCTCTCAATCTTGTCATAAGGAAGTCCGATCTGCTCCAGCACATCCGTCCTGGCCTCTTCCATCCACCGGATATAGTTGGAATGATGGACAATTCCCATTCTGTCAGTCTCATAATATTGTACTTTTCTTACATAATCCTTTGTTTCTGTCATTATTCGTTGCCTTCCTTTCCCGGACACTGCGTTTCCAGCGGCTGATAAACAACAGGCGGGCACCTGCAGATGTCCGCCTGTCACTATCATATCTGTCCTGTTGCTTTGCTTATGCCGGATAAGCGCCGTTCTTGGTGTCAGCCTGAGTCATATCAACCTTCTCCTGCTGCGCCTGACGGTATTTGAAGAAGTCCATGGCAACCTGAGGGAACAGAGCATAGCTCAGTACGTCCTCATCCTGCTGTTTCCATTCCTTCATTTCAGATTCAATCTTGTCCAGCTCGTTAGGAAGCAGGTCTGCAGGACGGCAGGTAATAACTTCCCTGTCTCCGATAACCTTCTTCTGAACCTCCGGATTGAAAGGTTTAACAGTTACACCGTATTTGCCGGCAAGCAGATCCTTGGTCTGATCGGTAGCCATTTTATATCTCTCACCCATCAGAACGTTGAATACAGCCTGGGTACCAACGATCTGGGAGGAAGGAGTAACAAGCGGCGGCTCACCAAGATCCTTACGGACTCTGGGGATTTCCTGAAGCACTGCATCATACTTGTCGCTTGCGTTCTGTTCCTTCAGCTGGCTAACCATGTTGGAAAGCATACCGCCGGGTACCTGATACATAAGAGTCTTAATGTTAACGCCGAGAACCTTGGGATCCATCAGGCCGGTCTTCAGGCACTCTTCTCTGTAAGGTCTGAAGTAATCAGCGATTTCAGCAAGCAGAGCCTGATCATATCCTGTATCATAAGGGGTTCCGCGGAAGGTTTCAACCATAACCTCTGTTGCAGGCTGGGAGGTTCCCAGTGCGAACGGGGAAATTGCACAGTCGATAATATCAACGCCCGCTTCCACAGCCTTCAGATATGTCATGCTGGCAACACCTGAGGTATAGTGGGTATGCAGCTGAATCGGCAGCTTGGTAGCGGATTTCATGGAACGGATCAGTCTGTCTGCTTCATAAGGAACCAGAAGTCCCGCCATATCCTTGATACAAATGGAGTTTGCACCCATGTTCTCAATTTCTTTGGCAATGTTCATCCAGTATTCCATGGTGTAGGCATCGCCCAATGTATAAGCCAGAGCTACCTGTGCATGTCCGCCTTCCTTATTGCAGGCTTTTACGGAGCATTCCAGGTTACGCAGGTCGTTCAGACAGTCAAAAATTCTGATAACGTCAATACCGTTTGCGATGGATTTCTGTACGAAGTACTCAACCACATCATCAGCATAATGACGATATCCAAGAATATTCTGTCCTCTTAACAGCATCTGCAGCTTTGTGTTCTTGAAAGCTGCCCTTAACTTTCTCAGTCTTTCCCACGGATCTTCATGTAAGAAACGCATGGATGCATCGAAAGTAGCGCCGCCCCAGCACTCTACTGCCTCGTAGCCAACCTTGTCCATCTTCTCAGCAATGGGAAGCATTAATTCGGTAGGCATTCTGGTGGCAATCAGAGACTGATGTGCGTCACGTAATACGGTTTCCATAATTTTAATGGGTTTCGGGTCTGACATTTCCTTTTCCTCCTAAATTTCTAATAAAGTGTAGTAATCTGAAAGACTGACCGTTACAGTTCAGCCTCACCCCGCTTACCTGCCGGGCAGGCTGAACTGCAAAGGCGGCTCCAATCAGAATACTCCGAAGATAGCCATGAAGGTACCGGCTGCAACTGCAGTACCGATAACGCCGGCTACGTTGGGTCCCATAGCATGCATCAACAGGAAGTTCGTAGGATCCGCTTCGGCACCGACCTTCTGAGAAACTCTGGCTGCCATAGGCACTGCGGATACACCGGCTGATCCAATCAGAGGATTGACCTTGCCGTGAGTTACTACACACATCAGCTTACCGAAGAGCACGCCTGCTGCAGTACCAAACGCAAATGCGAGCAGTCCCAAAGCAACGATTTTCAGGGTATCCAGATTCAGGAATGCTTCTGCACTTGTTGTAGCGCCTACGGAAGTTCCCAGCAGGATAACTACAATGTACATCAGGGCATTGGAGGCTGTGTCTGTCAGCTGTCTTACAACGCCGGATTCTCTGAACAGGTTACCTAACATCAGCATACCAACAAGGGGTGCTGTGGTAGGAAGAATCAGACATACAACGATGGTAACAATAATAGGGAACAGGATTTTCTCCAGCTTGGTAACGGGACGAAGCTGTTCCATTTTGATTTTTCTTTCCTTCTCTGTGGTAAGAAGCTTCATGATAGGCGGCTGGATAATCGGAACCAGGGACATATAGGAATATGCCGCTACCGCAATGGGCCCCAGAAGAGTTGTCTGTCCCAGCTTACCGCAGAGGAAAATGGAGGTAGGGCCGTCAGCGCCGCCGATAATTGAAATAGCGGCTGCCGCTTTGTCATTGAAGCCCAGGCCGATAGCTCCGAAATAAGCTGCGAAGATACCGAACTGCGCCGCTGCGCCCAGCAGGAAGCTCTTGGGGTTTGCAATCAGGGGACCGAAGTCCGTCATGGCGCCTACGCCCAGGAAAATCAGGGACGGCAGGATTGCCCACTCATCCAGTTTGTAGAAATAATAGAGCAGTCCGCCCACTCCGTTGGCCGCGTCTTCCGCATGCAGCATAATATCAGGATAGATATTAACAAGCAGCATACCGAATGCAATCGGAGTTAAAAGCAGAGGCTCAAAACCCTTGGCAATTGCCAGGTAAAGAAAGATACAAGCTACTGCGATCATCAGGTAGTTTCCCCAGGTCAGGTTGAAGAATGCCGTCTGATGCACCAGATTGTCTAATGTGGTTACTATGTAATCCATTCTGTTGACCTCCCATGTTATTTCAGCCAAAACTCATAAATCACGACTTCATGGGCTTTGGTAGAAAACGGTATAAACCGCTTCTTCTGATTAGTTTAATGTTGCAAGCAGACCGCCTGCTTCAACGGCATCGCCAACAGCCACGTCAATACTTGCCACGGTTCCGTCAGAAGGAGCAACAACAGGGATTTCCATCTTCATTGCTTCAATAGTAACAATAGCATCACCAGCCTTAACAGCCTGTCCAACCTTGGCGTCAATGCTGAATACTTTTCCTGCTGCGCCGGCTTCAATCTTCACGCTGCCTGCTGCGCCTGCGGGAGCTGCTGCTTTGGGTGCTGCAGCGGGAGCTGCCTTGGGAGCCGCCTTCGGTGCTGCTTTGGGAGCTGCTGCGGGTGCGCCTGTGGAAGCGCCTTCTTCTACTACTACATCATATACGTTTCCGTTAACGGTAATTGTATAATTCTTCATGGTGAAATTTCCTCCTGTTAAACAATTATTTAATAATTAGCTTTCCATTTGCTGGTATTGGCGCGTCTGATGCTTCTTACTACAAAACCGTCCGTGGATGCAGCTCCTTCGCTTGCTGCAATGGCGGCTGCAATAACTGCTACCAGTTCATAATCATCTGTCAGATCTTCTTCAACGGCCGCTGCTGCTGCGGGAGCAGGTGCAGCGGGTACGGATACCGGCTCTGCGGTTTCCTTTTTCTTTCCTGTGAAAGCATCCTGTATTTTAGGAATTACTACGAAGCAGGAAATAATCAGGCTGATAAGAATCAGTACAACGAATACGGTTCCCATACCAAGAATGGTATTCAGGGCCGCTTTTTCCATAAGCTCTCCCATGGAATACTTAACGTTCGTCGTAATACCGGTCAGTGTCAGCTGGTCATCCAAAAGGATTTCCACAACCGCATCATGATCGGTTCCTTCCACCATGACATTAATGGTGGCGCCGTCCTTGTCAACAATTACCTCATGGTCCGTAACAGACTTGAATTCCCCGATATCTTCCATCGCGGAAGCCCAACTTGTCAGGGCCGCGGAAACTACTGCGTCGTTTGCATACTGATCCTGCATTTCCTGTTCCACAATGGTCCTTACGGAATCAAGTACCTGGTCCGCATAATTGATAGCTCCCTCTTCCGTTATACCAAGTGCATTCGCTGCAGACTCATCTGCGGCTTTGCCACAGGCCGTCATGCCGAAGATACAGATGATAGCCATACCTAATACTAACAACCTTTTTTTCATATTAAGTATCATCCTTTCTTATACTGTACCGTGTTTTTTTGCAGGGCGGTCTTCTCTCTTTGTGAAGAGCATCTCGAATGCACCGATTACATATTTTCTTGTATCGGCGGGTTCGATAATAGCATCCACATATCCTCTCTTAGCAGCAGAAACTGCGCTGGTCTGCAGGTAAGCATATTCCTTTGCACATTCATTCACTGCGTCAGCACCCTGTCCGTCGCAGATGATCTTGGCTGCCAGCTTGGCATCCATGGTTCCGATTTCAGCATCCGGCCAGCAGTAGGTCATATCTGCGCCGATAGCCTTGGAATTCATTGCAACGTAAGCGCTTCCGTAAGCCTTTCCGATAATAACATTAACCTTCGGAACAGTTGCGTCCGCAAACGCATATGTAAGTCTGGCAGCAGCCTTTGCAATCTTCTTCTCGGAGCACTTGTCCGCCGTAAAGCCGTTTACGTTGGTCAGTGTAAGTACCGGAATATTGAAGGCATCGCAGAAGCTGACGAATTCAGCGGCCTTATCACAGCCTGCGGGAGAAAGCGCAGCATCAAAGGAAGCGGTCTTCTCACCTTCGTCATTGTAAACTTCACAGCGGTTAGCCACAGCGCCTACGGTAATACCGTTCAGCTTCATAAAGCCGGTTACCATTTCTTTGGCATATGCAGCCTTAACTTCAACAAAAGCATTGTCGTCTGCGATAGTGGAAAGAGCGATGGATGTATCTCCCACACAGTTGGCCAGAGATGCTTCCGCACGGTTCAGATCGTCCGTGCATTCCACGAAAGAATTGTCATCTTCATTGTTGGAAGGAAGCATGCATACCAGATCCCTGATCTGTCCGAGAACGGCTGCTTCGTCACCAACGAAATCCACGATACCTGCTTCTTCACTCTGGAAAGCCGCACTGGAGGTATCACATTTGGAAATTTCATTTCCTGCAAGCGCATTGGGCGCGTTTACAAACAGCCTGGCCTTCTTCTCTTCCATGAAGGTAAAATCGGTCAGCGCGGGGAACAGTGCAAGTCCGCCGCCGCAGGTTCCGAAAACAGCTGTAATCTGAGGAATAACACCGGAAGCAAGCGTCTGTTTCTTATAGATCTCCCCGAAAGCGTTCAGCGCATCCGTTGCTTCCTGTAATCTGAGTCCGGCGGAATCAATCAGGCCAATCACAGGTGCGCCTGTCTTCATCGCCAGATCATAGAGTCCGGCAATCTTCTTTGCATGCATCTCGCCAATACTGCCGCCCAATACGGAAGCGTCCTGGCTGTAAACATACACAAGGTTGCCTTCAATCACTCCATAGCCGGTGATACATCCGTCGGAAGGAGTTTCTGTCTGTTTCAAATTGAAATCAGTTGCTCTGGCAGTTACCATAGCGCCAATTTCAACGAAACTGTTGTCATCGAGCAAAGCGGTAATTCTTTGACTCGCTTGTGAAGTAATACTCATTTTTCAGCCCTCCATTTTATATTAATAAAAAAGTTAACTTTAATCTACGGCTGTACAAGCACCTGCAGGCTGAAATCTGCGGCCGCGGGCAGTGGTTCTGATTGGGACAACCTCACCGCTGCTTCCTGACCCGTGCTCATAGCATCCGTATTTTAGTAGTATAACACGAAACCTGAAAAAGGACTAGATGGAAAAAGTAAAATTTTCATGCAGAAAACAAATTTTTTTCGGTTTTTTTCCGTGCAAATTCCCCTGTTTTTTCAGCAGCTTTCCTCTCTGCCATATTTTTCTTTTACGGATCGGCCGGCCGTGCTTTGCATCAGAGCCAGAACAGCTCCAGGATACAGTCCAGGCAGTACCGGTAGGTGAGCGCAAGCACATCCGCCGCCGTGGTGATCGGCAGCTGGGCATATACCTCGCCGTTGACATAGTAGGTTTCAAAGCCCACCGTTTTCCCGGCCTGTACGGGCGCTTCCATAGTCTCAGGGATCTCCGCCTCCATGCGCACCTCATCCTGATCACACAGCAGCAGAGAAATCTCCTGTTCCTGCACCTGGAGGGGCATTTCCGCCTGGATTCCACCCGTTACCGGCACCGGCGCCAGCTCTGCCTTTTCATAAATATTCCTTTTCTCATAATTGGCAAGCCCGTATTCATACAGCAGCTTGGCATCGTGCCATTTCCAGCTCTTATGGTTCGGCCAGCCGCAGGCAAGCAGGGCGATGGAGAAGGTCTTTCCCTCCCTGGAAAGCGCCCCTACGTAACAGTAGCCTGCTTTGCCCGTAAAGCCGGTCTTTCCGGTGAGCGCCCCTTCCATCATATTAAGGAAGGCATTGTGGTTCGTACAGGAAAACTGCCTGCTTCCCGTTAACCATTGATTATCTTCCCCCAGCTTATAATCGGTAAAAGAATAATTGGGAGTCCGGGTGATTGCAAGGAAATCCTCCTTTTTGGGGGAATCGGTAATGCAGTAGCTCATGATGCGGGCCAGATCCCCGGCTGTGGTGGAATGCTGCCGCTGGGCCTCGTTCCCCTCATCGTCCGTATAAGTCATAATGGCGTCAAGGCCGTTGGGCGTAATGAAAAAAGTATCCGTACAGCCGATCTCCTCCGCCTTCGCATTCATCAGCGCTGCAAACCGCAGTACGGCCGCCCTGCTCTCCTCCTCCGAATTGTCCGCGCTGCGTTTGCCGCCCCCGTCCAGGCAGTTGCCTACATGCTCGGCTATAATGGCGGCCGAGTCATTATGGGATTCCAGCATCAGGGAATAGAGCAGATCACCCAGCCGGAACACCTGCCCCCTGGATACGCCTAGATGGACCTTGGGCATGCCCGCCGCATAGGAGGAAACGGAAACATAATCGTCTGGACTTGCCTGCTCAAGCGCCAGGATACAGGTCATGATCTTGGTTGTGCTGGCCATGGGCAGCACCTCCGAAGCATTTTTCTGCAGCAAAATACGCCCGTTGTCCGCATCCATAAGGACGGCGGACAGGGCGTATAATTCACTGGTTGTACTATTTTCATCATTCTCCCGGGCACTTACCTCAAGAGGTCTTACGGGAAATAGGACAGCCGGGCTGAGTGCCAGGATACAGGAAAGAACTATCACATGAAAAAATTTTGTGCGCATACGGATACCTGTTCGCAATGTATTGATACATTTTATTGCCGCGGTAACGTTTTTATGTATGCAGCTTTTCCTGCGATGTAATTTTTGGGAATTAATCCCCCATAGCCTCAACAGCCGCAGCCTGTGCAGCCGCTTTGGATGCTTCCTCCTGCGTTACGCCGCTGATATTGATATTCCGGTTTACCTTGGCATCATAGGTGCCTGCCTTTACGATTTCGGACATATCTATTCCCACGGTTTCCTTCATGGTTTCAAACAGCTTCGTCATAACGGCAGGCACATGATCCGCCACGGCGCCCACGCCGTCGCTGTCTCCGCTGCCGATAATGGTAATTTTGTCGATCTTGGTGAGAGGCTCCGCAATCTTTCCGGCGATATCAGGCAGTACATTAATGAGCATTTCCGCCATGGCGGCATTGTTGTACTTCTGGTAAGCCAGCGCCTTTTTCTCCATGGCCTCCGCTTCCGCAAGACCCCTGGCACGGATAGCCTCCGCTTCCGCCTCACCGACCATGCGGATACCGGCAGCCTCCTGCTCCTTTGCAAACGCCTGGGCTTCCGCCGTAGCCTTCATGGCCATGGCGCTCTTCTCAGTCTCGAATTTCTCAGCCTCAGCCCTCTTCTGTCTTTCATACAGTTCAGCCTCTGACTGCTGCTGACGCGCGTAGCGGTCTGCTTCCGCTTTCTTCTTTACCTGTGCGTCCAGCGCCTTTTCCTGCACCTCGGCCTCGCGCTGCTTCAGGATGACTTCCTTTTCCTGCTTGGCGATGCTGGCTTCCGCCGTGGTAATTTCAATGGTCTTTCTCTGCTGCTGCTGTTGGATACTGTAGGCTGCGTCCGCTTCCGCCTTCTTGGTATCCTCCATCTTCTTCAGTTCGGCCTTCTGCAGTGCAAGCTCATTGTTCTTTTTGGCAATTTCACGTTCTGAATTAATCCTTGCGTCATTGGCCTGGCGATCTGCCTCCGCTTTGGCAACGGCGATTTCCTTTTCCGCCTCCGCCTTTGCAATGGCAGCTTTTTTCTTAATCTGGGAAATATTGTCAATTCCCAGATCTTCGATGACGCCGTTGCCATCGGAGAAATTCTGCACGTTGAAGCTGACGATATCAAGACCCATGGCAGCCAGGTCGGGTTCCGCATTCTCTTTTACCAGATTGGCGAATTTCTGACGGTCGCTGACCATCTCCTCCAGACGCATGCGGCCCACGATCTCTCTCATGTTGCCTTCCAGCACCTCTCTGGCAATGGATGCAATGTACTGGGTATTCTGGTTCAGGAAGTTCTGCGCCGCCAGGGCAAGCCTGGAAGGCTCGCTGCTGATCTTCACATTAACCGCCGCATCCACCTGGATATTGATGTAATCCGCAGTGGGGACCGCATTGGTGGTCTTTACGTCAATGGCGATCAGCTTCAGGCTCAGCTTATCCATTCTTTCCAGGAACGGAAGCTTCACGCTGGCCTTTCCGATAATGATCTTCTTACGCAGGCCGGAAATAATAAAGGCCGTATCCGGGGGCGCTTTCTTATATCCGGTGAATATAATGACAATTACTAAAATGATGACTACTCCGGCAATGATATATGGTAACTGTATCATACCTTCTCCTCCTTTTTCGTAGGTGCCTTGCGGCAAATTTATATGCGGCATCCGTTTTAACGGCGGATCACCGTGTTCTATGGCCCATACGGAGCTGCCCTTTGCTTTATGGAAAGCAAAACCGCCAGGGCCTGGGAACCTTTATATGTTCAAAGCAAGCTCGGCCTCTTCCTCGGCCTCCTCCTTGAATTCTTCCAGCTTCATCTCATTTAACTCAGGCAGATCCTCCAGGGATTTCACCCCGAAGCTTCTCAGGAACTGTTCCGTCGTTCCGAACAGAAGCGGCCTTCCCGGCGCGTCCATCCTGCCAAGCTCCGTCACGAGATCAAATTCAATGAGCCTGTTTACCGCGTGATCGCAGTTGACTCCGCGGATTCTTTCAATATCCAGCTTGGTTACCGGCTGTTTATAGGCGATAATGGAGAGCGTTTCCAGAAGGGTTTCCGTCAGGACATATTTTTTCGGGGTTTTGGCCACCTTGAGCAGATATTCATACATATCCCCTCTGGTACACATCTGGTAGGCATTTTCAAATTCCACAATGGAAACCCCTCTGCCTTCCTTCTCCCACTTATCCTTCATTTCAGCAATAATCTGCCTGGCCGTCTCTTCCTCTTCCTCTATCACCTCAGCCAGCTTGTCTATTTCCACGGATTCCCCCATGGCGAAAAGAACCGCTTCAATGGCCGCCTCCTGCTGTCTGCGCTCCATCACTGATTTTCCTCCCTGTCAATGTCCTCATTCTCCCCCACAACGTCCCCCAGCGAGGTCAGGCCATGGAATTCCAGCCCGTCCTCCGGGATTTCCCGGGTGGTAATGATAATATCATCCTCAATGGATTCCTGCTCTACGGAAACAACGCCCGTCTTCATCAGCTCCAGTACCACCAGAAAGGTGACGATGACATCCATCCTGCTTTTCTGGTTCTCCAGAAGCTCCCTGAAATTCATCCGCTTATGGCTTCTTATGTAACCGGCCACATAATTTGCCTTGGCGTCAATGTTGACCTCATCCTTTTCTATCCTTCCGAAATGGCTGCGGACAGGATCCACCTTGTCCTCCTGCCGTTTCAGGCAGTTTCTGAAAATTTCATTCAATCGGGTCAGCGTCAGATCCGCAAGCAGCTCCTCATAATTGACCGGCTCCCTGAACTTCAGCACCTCCTCAGGAATGGTGGGGGGCTTATAGAAAACCTTCAGGGCATCCACCTGCATGTCCCGAAGCTCATAGGACATATATTTATAAGCCTTATACTCCAGCAGCTTCTGAACGAGCTCCGCCCTGGGGTCCTCTTCCTCGCCCTCTTCATTCACTTCCCGGGGAAGAAGCATCCTGCATTTGATATCCAGCAGCGTGGCCGCCATCAGCAGAAACTCGCTCATCACATTCATATCCCCTTCTTCCATCTGACGGATATACTCCATGTACTGCTCCGTGATTTCCGCAATCGGGATATCGTAAATATCCACTTTATTCTTTTCTATTAAATGCAGCAGAAGGTCCAGCGGGCCTTCGAATACCTGCAGCTTGACTTCGATCGCCATCAGTTCCCTCTTTCCGGCTCCAGGCGGACCACAATCAGTTCTCCCGGGTTAAATACCCGTATTGGCAGCGTGTGGGTTCCCAGCCCCCTGCCCAGTACCATTTTACTCTTTCCTTCCTCATACAGGCCCCCGTCATATCTGGGGAAAAGGCGCAGCGCCGGGGAAAGCACGCCTCCCAGCACCGGCAGCCGCATAATGCCGCCATGCACATGCCCGGAAAGCACCAGATCCGCTCCCCAACCCGCATAGGCCTGGAAATAATCCGGATTGTGGGCAAGCAGGATGTTATATTCATCCGCGCAGGGTCGTCCCAACAGCGAATTGAGGTAAGAAACCTTCATCACACTTTTGCGAAGCTTCTTATAATAATCCATATCGATTTCCACGCCGAAAATCCGGATTCCCGTTTCCGGCAGTAAAACGCTCTCATTTTCCAGGAGCACCACTCCCGCCCGGCGCAGCTGCTTTGCATATCGCTCATACCGGTCCTCGTACCTCTCCGTATCCGTTTTCACACGGTATTCGTGATTGCCGTTGGCATAATAAACCGGATACTTCTCCGCCAGGGCGCTCACCGTCTCCAGCGCCGGCGCAAAGGAGCCGGAAACCTGTGAGGTCAGCATATCCCCCGCAATCAGGACGCCGTCGGGACGGCACTCCTCCACCGCTTCAAGCAGCCTGCCGTTATGTTCCCCGAACTGCTTGTTATGCAGATCGGAGAGCATGACGAAACAGCAGCTCTTCTTCAGTCCCCTGCAGGGGATGCGGTATTCAACGGTTACAAAACGGTTGACATCCCGTATAATAACAACAAGGAAAAAAAGAACACATAAAGCCATCAGGCCCAATAAAATCTGTATCAATCGCTTACTCCTTTGCCTTCAGCTCCTCTTATATATAAGAAGCAGCAGCTGTACGGCATCCCTGCTCCGGCCGCCTGCACGAAAAGGGGATGCTGAACAGTTATCAGCAGTATATCATATTTTTAAATATTATAAAAGAAAATATGCCAGAACTTTCAAAACATAATCCCGGTAAACGGCCTTCTCCACATTCTCGGAAAACAGGATGGGCACGGTGCCAATCGTCTCTCCATTCAGCCTGTAGACCGCTTCTCCCGCCTTATCTCCCGCCTTTACCGGTGCCTGTGCGCTCTCCGGAAGATGTATCACCTTTTCTATAGTGCTCAAATCATTTCCCTTCACGTCCAGATAGGAAAAGCCCTGCTGATAGGACAGGCCCGCGTCATCCTGGACGCCGCCGTCAATGAGAAGCCTGGGCAGCGCATCCTGGTTGGCATCCTTATACAGGGCGCTCACGCTGTAGCCATAGTTAAGCAGGGTGGCCGCATCGCTGAAACGTACCTTATAATCCGGCGCTGTCATTACCACAGCTATCAGATCAATATCATCCTTCCTGGCCGTGGCGGACAGGCAATATTTCGCCTTGCTGGTGGAACCGGTTTTCAGGCCCGTGGTCCACTGGTACTGCTTCAGCAGCTTATTGGTGCTGGAAAGGGTAAAGGTGGAGCTGCCCCTTGCCGTATTGTGGGTGATATCCTCCATCCAGATCATGGTGTAATTAAAAACATCCGGATGCCTTGTAATCAGCTCCCTTGACATGGCCGCCACATCCCGGGCCGTGGTATAGTGATTATCCGAATCCGTCAGGCCGCAGCAGTCCTCAAAATGAGTGCCGTTCATCCCCAGCGCCTGCGCTTTTTCATTCATCCTGGAGACAAATTCTTCTTCACTGCCCGCAATGAACTCCGCCATGGCCACTGCCGCATCATTTCCGCTGGCCACCGCAATACATTTGATCATGGTGTCCACCGTCTGCATTTCCCCTTCCTCCAGAAAAACCTGGGAGCCGCCCATGGACTGCGCATGGGCGCTGGTCATCACTTCATCCTCCAGCTTGATGTCCCCTCTTTCCAGCGCTTCAAAAATCAGCAGCAGCGTCATGATTTTGGTAATGCTGGCCGGAGAACAGGCAGCGTCCGCATTCTGTTCATAGATCACAGTTCCGGTAGATGCCTCCAGCAGAATGGCAGAGGGCGCTGCAATGGTAACCGGAGCGCCTTCCTCCGCATACGCCTTTATCCCCGGCATCCATATCAGACATATGACCAGCATGAAAGAAATGATTTTCCTCACCGTCACCTTTCGATACACACAATTCATAAGGGAAACTCCCCTCTACATAAGTTCTATAACACATTTTATGTAGACCTGGGGGGATTATTCCTTCGGCGTGCCTGTCCCTGAAAATAAAAAGAAAAATCCGCGGTTCCGCCGGAGCTTTATCACTCCGGCAGATCCGCGGTTCCTTTCGGGCACCTGAATTCCTGTGCCGCGCTTCTTACACCTTTTATATTTTATCCGGTTACTGCGCCGCCTGTGCCTGGGCGATTACCGCTGCGGCGATTGCAGGATCCACAGGAAGCCCCGTTGCGGTGTCAATCATGTTCCCTGTCGCCGGGTCAAGCACCCAGGTGGAAGGATCCACGCCGGTCAGATCGATATCCGGCACCACCACTTCCTGGCCGTAGCCTGTTGCATCGAATATATAGGTCTTGCCGTCCAGCACCAGCGTCTTGTTCATCGCCATGCTGCCGTCCTCCTGGAAGTAGCGTACGCCCTTCTCATCGGTAAACCAGCCGTACTGCATGGAACCGTCCGCACCGAACAGATAGGTCAGGCCGCCGATGTTTACAAATCCCTTCTGCATGAAGCCGTTTACGTCGAAATAGTAATTCTTTCCCTGGATATTCACCAGATCATGGAGCATATGGCCGTCCTTCGTGTCCATATAGAAGGTATTTACGCCGTCCGTCAGCCAGCCATTGGTGTAAAGGGTTCCGTCCGCATTCATGAAATAACGGTTCCCTTCATAGTCCACCCAGCCGTACTGCATACGGTAATTATTGTAAAAATAGGTATTACCGCCCCTTGTGGTAAAGCCGTAAGGGATGATGATATTGGAATAATCCTTGAACTGGAAATTCAAATCCACACGTCCATCAATTCCGCTCACCGTTCCGCTGTTGGAAAACTGCCAGAAGGCCGGATTGGGATATTCACAGGCCTCTGCATACTGTGCCACCCATACGTCAAAAGGAATTGGACCAACTCTCTGTGTCAGCCAGTTCTTGCTGGAGTACACCATGGGCTGGTAGCCTGCACTCTGTATAATGGAACAGAAAACCACCGTAAGCGCCTGCAGCTGCTCCGGAGTCATCGTTTTATGCACCGCATCCTCAAGATCAAAAACCACGGGCATGCTTACCGTAAAGGGCGCGATGGCAGCCAGTGTGAACTGGGCCTCCGCCATGGCCGCCTCAACTGTCGTGGCATAAGAATAAAGATAAACTCCCGTCTTAAGCCCCGCCGCATTGGCTCCCACCATGTTGGCGGCAAAATAAGGATCCAGGCCGCTCTTGGCGCTGCCTACCTTAATAAATGCAAAGCTGTATCCCTCCGCTGCCACCGCGCTCCAGTTAATGGCGCCCTGATATTTGGAAACGTCAATCCCCTTTGCTATGGCTCCGGCCGCTTCCGCATCCACGCCGGACGCAAGGAACGTGCTCAGCCCGATTACCGCAGCCAGCGCCAGGCTGACAATTCTTTTCTTCCAGTTCATATGTAGCTTCCCTCCTGCTTTTGTGTCCCGATGAATAATAAAAGACGGGGGCCTGAAGGTCCCCGCCTTTTACGTCAGAGTTAATACCATCTGGCTTTGAATTCCTGATATTTTTCCACCAGCCTGTCCCTCTGATCCGTCACATTGAAGTGCAGCGCAGCAAGCAGCTGATGTAAAAAGTCAATTGTAAAAATAAAAATAATCGCTTTCAGCACCCACAATCCGGGGCCGTATGTATACCATGAGGCAACATCCATCACAGCCTGATGGAGATAACCGATTATGATTACCGCATAAAATCCCCATGCTATTGTACTTTCCAGGCAGATAATTCCCTGATAGTTAAAGGGCTTCTCCCTGTAGTCCCACCATACCTCACCGAAAAGGCGAAGCATCAGACGCCCTACCATGTACTCAAAGACAGTCGCCGTAAAGGCTCCCGCCAGGTACAGCATTACCGGATTCCCGGCAAAAGGGCGCAGTAAAAAATAGCCTGCAAGCGCTCCGATCCCATAAATAGGGCAAAATGGACCTTTTGCAAATCCTCTGTTTGTCAGCCTGCGGTTACAGAACGACATGTAGACAGATTCCACAAACCAGCCCAAAATACTGTAAATACAGAACGCCGCGAGCAGATGATAAACATCATTTCCCAGTATTCCACCTATCCACATATTTCTTTCCCCTCTGATCTCCGGCCTTCAGTTCAATGCACAGGATGTCCTGAATGCAGCTTCCGTATAAAGCAGCGTCAGCCCAATCTCCCTGGCAGAAATTTCCAGCCGGATAAAACACAAGTCCTTGGTAGTAAATGCCAAGGACTTCCGTTTGCTTAGTTATATTTACGTTTTCTAGCCGCTTCGGATTTCTTCTTACGTCTTACGCTGGGCTTCTCGTAATGCTCTCTCTTGCGGATTTCCTGCTGGATCCCGGCTTTTGCGCAGCTTCTTTTAAAACGACGTAAAGCGCTGTCCAAAGTCTCATTTTCTTTTACGATAATGTTTGACATAGCTCACACCTGACCTCCCTTCAGTCCCTTCAAGTTCACGACTGATTGGGTTTTTTATGCATACCAATGCACAAGAAACATTATACCAAAAATTACAGGTACGTCAACCATTTTTTTTGCAATTTAAGTATATTTTAAGAAAAAGTGCATTGAAAGTCCTTTTTTCATCAGTTTTTGGTCACTTTTTCCAAATTTCCGTGCTGTTAACAAGTTACTTAAGCTGTCCTTCCAGAACCTTCTCCACTTCGGCAATCGCCTGGGGGATTCCTGCGGGATTCTTTCCTCCGGCCTGCGCCATGTTCGGACGTCCGCCGCCGCCTCCGCCTACCAGTGCCGCGATTCCCTTGATCAGATTGCCGGCATGGGCTCCCTGTGCCATAGCGCTGTCCGTTGCCATCGCCACCAGGTTCACCTTTCCGTCTTTTTCAGAAGCCAGGACAACAACGCCCTCGCCCAGCTTCTCTTTAAGCTGGTCTCCCAGATCGCGGAGACCGTTCATGTCAGCGCCGTCCGCCTTGGCAGCCAGCAGCTTCACACCCTTGATCTCCTTCACCTGATCCATGACATTGCCCAGGGATTCCCTGGCAGCCTTGCTCTTTAAGGATTCGTTTTCACTGGAAAGCTGCTTCACCTCAGCCATAAGGTGCGTAAGCTTCTCCGTAAGATTGGCGGGAGTCGCCTTCACAATCTTCGCGGCCTCTGAAAGCCTGTCTTCCAGTTCTTTATAGTAAGCGAATACGCCCGGGCCGGTAAGCGCCTCAATTCTTCTCACGCCTGCCGCCACACCGCTTTCCGAAAGGATCTTGAATACGGCAATATCACCGGTATTGGCCACATGGGTGCCGCCGCACAGCTCTGTGGAGAAATCTCCCATCTGCACCACGCGCACACTGTCGCCGTATTTCTCGCCAAACAGCGCCATCGCGCCTGTTTTCTTCGCTTCCTCCAGCGTCATGACTGAAGTCCTGACGGGAAGATGCGCATTGATTTCATCATTTACAATCTGCTCAACCTTTGCCAGCTCCTCCGGGGTCATGGCGGAAAAATGGCTGAAGTCAAAACGCAGCCTGTGGGCATCCACATAGGAACCGGCCTGTTCCACATGGGAACCGAGCACAGTGCGCAGGGCTTTCTGAAGAAGGTGGGTTGCGCTGTGGTTCTTGCAGGTATCCGCTCTTCCTGCAGGATTCACGGAAAGCTCCACTTTATCACCCAGCTTGATCATTCCACTGGTCATTCTTCCGATATGGCCAATTTTGCCGCCTGCCAGATGAATGGTATCCTGTACTACAAATTCACCGTCGCCGCAGCGGATTACACCGGTATCGCCGCACTGTCCGCCCATGGTTCCGTAGAAGGGTGTCTGCGCCACGATAATCGTGCCGGACTCCCCGTCGGTAAGGGCATCCACAACAGCCTCCTCCGTAGTCATTGCCGTTACGCCAGATTCCCATGACAGCTTGTCATAGCCTACGAATTCAGAAGTGATAGCAGGGTCGATGGACTCATAAACCGTAACGTCCGCGCCCATATAGTTGGTTACCTTCCTGGCCTTGCGGGCTTTTTCCTTCTGCTCCTTCATGGCAGCCTGGAAGCCCTCCTCATCAATGGTGAGGTTCTTCTCCTCCAGGATTTCCATGGTGAGATCCAGAGGGAAGCCATAGGTATCATAAAGCCGGAAAGCATCTTCGCCCGAAAGCTGCGTCCTGCCTTCCTTCTCCATATTCTCTTCCATCTCGGCCAGAATATTCAGGCCCTGGTCAATGGTTTTGTTGAATTTGCTTTCTTCCTGCGTCAGGACGTTGAAAATAAAGTCCTTTTTCTCTTCCAGCTCCGGATAACCGTCTTTGCTTCCTTCAATTACCGTACTGCTCAAGTTGGCCAGGAAATCTCCTTCGATTCCCAGAAGCCTTCCATGACGGGCCGCGCGGCGGATGATACGGCGCAGCACATAGCCCCTTCCTTCATTGGAGGGCATGATGCCGTCTGAAATCATAAAGGTGGCGGAACGGATATGATCCGTTACAATACGGATGGATACGTCCCATTCATGCTTTTCTTTGTAGGTCTTTCCCGCCAGCTCGCATACGCGGTTGCGCAACGCCTGGATGGTATCCACATCAAAAATAGACTCCACATCCTGCACAACGGCAGCCAGACGTTCCAGTCCCATGCCAGTATCTATGTTCTTCTGGGACAGATCCTTATAGTTTCCGTGTCCGTCGTTGTCAAACTGGGTAAATACATTGTTCCATACTTCAATATAGCGGTCGCATTCGCAGCCTACGGTACAGCCGGGCTTTCCGCAACCGTACTTCTCGCCGCGGTCATAGTAAACCTCGGAGCAGGGGCCGCAGGGGCCTGAGCCGTGTTCCCAGAAGTTATCCTCCTTGCCGAAACGGAAGATGCGCTCCGCCGGGATTCCGATTTCCTTATTCCAGATATCAAAGGCTTCATCATCATCCAGATATACGGAAGGATAAAGCCTGTCCGCTTCCAGTCCCACCACTTCGGTCAGGAACTCCCAGCACCAGGCAATCGCTTCATGCTTGAAATAATCTCCGAAGGAGAAGTTGCCCAGCATTTCAAAAAAGGTTCCGTGCCTGTCCGTCTTGCCGATATTTTCAATATCGCCGGTACGGATACACTTCTGGCAGGTAGTCACCCTTTTGCGGGGCGGAATCTCCTGTCCTGTAAAATAAGGCTTGAGCGGCGCCATGCCTGAATTGATTAACAGCAGGCTGTTGTCGTTATGCGGCACCAGGGAAAAGCTTTTCATCACCAGATGTCCTTTGCTTTCAAAGAAGTCAAGGAACATCTTTCTCAGTTCATTTACTCCGTATTTATTCACGTTTCTTTCCTCCACATCACTGCAGTATGTCCGCATCCTTCCCGCAGGCCGGTTCCCGGGCCGCAAAACGGATCTCAGACACGCTCAATCTATCCTATTATATGTTTAATTTTTTTCCTTGTCAACGCCGCCGCACAGGGTATTTGCAAAGGCTTCTATATTTTCTTCCCGCACGGACGGCATGGCGGCCTTATAATGCTTCACCAGGTTGGTCATCATCCTGGCCATGAACCGGTCAAAGCCCTTCTGCTTATGGATATCCACCTCACCGCCGAACCCGGCGGCACAGACCGAGGCCTCCAGAAGCTCCCTGGGGAAATTCTCCAACAGCACCTGCTGTGTCTGTGCGGGAAAAGCGCTGCAGATAAAAAAAGCGGTTTTTTTACAATTCAGAAGCTCATTCCTACTCGCTTCCAGAAAAGCCTTTGTTTCTTTCGGGATTTTACCCATACGCACGGGCGCTCCTGTAATAATGCAGTCATAGCCGGCAAGCTGCGGCCTTCCGGCCGCCAGATTGGCAGCCGTGACCTGCGCCCCTCTTTTTTCCAGCTTCTTTTTCAGAATTTCCGCGCATTTTGCCGTTGTCCCCGTTTTACTCTGATAGCAAATCAAACATTTCATCTTAACAGTACTCCTGCCTTTTCCCTGAATCTGACCATTATCAATATCTTCCCGCCAATATCAGCACAGCGGGGCAAATACACGGAGGACGGAATCGAAAAGGCCTCCGATAATTCCCTGTTTGCAGTCCTTTAACGTAATTTCCCGGCTCGCCGCAATGGTTTCCAGACTGTCCTTTTTTAATTCCTCCAGCCCGCTCGTACGGTAAAGAAGCGTGGCGCATTCGAAATGCAGGTACAGGCTCCTGAAGTCCATATTTACGCTTCCCACCACGCCGAACTCGTCGTCGCAGATATAGCTCTTCGCATGAATAAAGCCCGGCGTATATTCAAAAATCCGGATGCCCGCGCGCAAAAGCGGAGGATAATTGGAACGGGTCAGCCGGAAAATGGTTGGCTTGTCAGGAATGGCCGGCGTCACTATCCGCACATCCACACCCCTTTTGGCCGCCGTGCACAGCGCGTTTCTCATCACGTCGTCCACTATCAGGTAAGGCGTAAATATGTAGACATATTTTTTCGCCTGATGGAGAATGTCCAGATATACATTTTCCGCAATGGTTTCGTTATCCAGGGGCGAATCGGTATAGGGCTGCACGAAGCCCTTTCCCTCAAAAGGCTCCGGATGATGCACATGAGGCTTGAAGCAGCTGATATCCGTATCCTCTTTCCTGAAGGCATTCCACATTTCCAGGAACATCTCTGTAAAATTCCACACGCCGTCGCCCTTTAAGCGCACTCCCGTATCCTTCCAGTAGCCGAACCTGACCTTTTCATTAATATATTCATCCGCCAGGTTGATTCCGCCCGTAAATGCGGTATGGCCGTCAATGTCAAGGATTTTCCTGTGATCCCGGTTGTTCATTACCAGGGAGAAGAAAGGGATGACATGGTTAAAGGCCATGCACTTTATCCCGTATTTCTCCAGTCCGGCGTAATAGCCGGCGGGCAGCAGGGTCAGGCAGCCCATGTCATCGTAAATCATCCTGACATCCAGCCCTTCCTCCGCCTTCTGCTTCAGGATTTCCAGGATAGTTTCCCACATCTTGCCTTCCGCCACAATAAAATATTCCAGGAAAATAAAATGCTTTGCCTGGCGCAGCTCTTCCAGCATATCCACAAACATCTCTTCCCCGCTGGGATAATAGGTCACGTCCGTATTTTCATAGGCAGGGAAGTCGCTCACACGGCGCACATACTGAAACGTCCCCGCCGCGCGTCCGTGTATCTTTCCCAGCCGGTCCTGCAGTTCTCCCTCCTGTATCAGGGTATCCTTAAAAACATCATGCTGGGCATTCAGCTTCCTGCGCATATTCCGGGAAGGCTTTTTATCCCCCAAAAACAGATACAGCAGGCCGCCGAACAGCGGCAGCGTCATGATAAGGACAATCCAGCCTATTTTATAGGCCGAATTATCATCTTTTCCGATAATGTAGAGTACAATGGCGATACTCAGTGCTGTGAACGCCGTGGTGATCCAGCTGGAGTATCTCGCCAGCTTTTCCAGCATAAAAACAAACCAAACTATCTGAAGCAATATAAGAACAACCGTAATAACTATCCGGTTGACCACAAGTCTTTTGTACTTCCCCTTCATCAGCTGTCTATCTTCCTTTCTGCTTCTCACGCCGCCCTACAGATGCGGCCGCTTCCCGGGGAACCTTTTTTTGAGCCTCCTGCGGGGTTTCCCGGATATTTTCCTGCGGGTTATCCGGTCTCCTGCCGTTGCGTCCCGCCACATCATTTCTTATCAGCTTATAGGCGGTTGCCGCAACCGGAACACCCAGAAGCATTCCGCCGATGCCTCCCAGTCCGCCGCCCACCGTTACGGCCGCCAGCACCCAGATACCGGGAAGGCCGATGGAGGAACCGACAACTCTGGGATATATCAGGTTTCCTTCCAGCTGCTGCAGCACTACAATAAATATAATGAACAGAAGCGCCTTCAGCGGATCTACCGTCAAAATCATGAATGCTCCCACCGCAGCGCCCAGATAAGCGCCTACAATGGGGATCAGCGCCGTAGCCCCGATAAATGCCCCGATCATCGGCGCATAAGGGAAACGGAACAGCAGCATTCCTATAGTACACAGTGTACCCAGAATTACCGCTTCCGTACACTGTCCTATTATAAAACTGGAAAAAGTTTCATTGGCTGTCCTGTAAATATACCTGATTCTGGCAACTGTCCTTTCCTTCATATACGCATGCATAATCCTGCTCACCTGGGAATGCAGCTTTTCCTTTCCTGAAAGGATATAAATGCCGAAAATCAGGCCGATAAAAAAGTTCACCACGCTGCCGACCACAGCGCCAACTGCGGTCAGTGTGGAATTCACAAAGCTGGTAAAGCCCGATTTTACAACATCCGCCACTTTATCCATGACATTGTTCCAATCCACATTCTTCAGCATGTCAGCAGTATTGCCTGCATTATTTTTCTCCAGCCATGCCGCCGCTTCCTCCAGGAAAATCGGCACATTCCTGCCGATTACGGCAAAGGCCTTCCCAAGCTCCGGCAGGACCAGCCTTGCAACCAGGGAAAAAATCCCCGCAACCAGCAGCAGGGACACAACGATGCTTACGCCTCTCCTGCTCGCCGTAACAAACCGGTTCTTTGTTTTCGGGAAATAAATCCGCTCCACCCGGACCATAATGATGTTGATAACATAGGCGACAGCCACTCCCAGAATCAGCGGAAACGCCACATTCCAGAGTTTCAGGGCAACTCCGGCTATCTGGTCAAAATATTTAATCCCGAGAATCAGCAGCGCCGCAAGGCAGATATAAATAATCACAGCAAAATCCGTTTTCTTCTTTTTCATAGTACCTCCGTAAACTCCTGCAGGTTAGTTGCAACTTCCTCATAAACAATATTAATCTATATTACCACAAATCTTTCCAGAAATGTAGTCCTTTCCTGTTTTGAATAAAAATCGGAACATAAAAAAAGTAACTGTCCTCCTCCGCCCGGGGCCCTGCAGGCACAGGACGGCGGCGGCAGGGACCCGGGCGGGGTGCAGACAGTTACAAAAAACGCCAGACACAGAGGATATCAGAATCTGTGCTGGCGGTAGTACCAGTGGAAGGTGCCTTTGTATGAATTTTTTGAAAAATAAAGGGCTTCATCGGCGCGGGAGTACAGGTTTTCAAAGGTTTCTTTATCGGCTTCCCGGTACATGCCGATGGAACAGCTCAGCTGAAAATCATTTCCGTATTTTTCGGATAAAGCGCTGTAGTCCTGCAGAACGGCCCGGGCTTTTTCCTCCGCTTCCTTTCTGCCGCAGCAGCCCGCCTCATAAACTGCGAACTCATCGCCGCCCAGCCTGCCGATGACAGCTTCCTTTGCAAATATCCGCCGTAAGATATCGGCCATGTCCATGATGACCCTGTCGCCTGCCACATGCCCGTAGGTATCATTCACCGCCTTAAAGTCATCCAGATCGATCATATAGAAGGTGCCGCCTTCACCGCTTTCCAGCCTTTTTTTCACATAATATTCAAAGCTGCCCCGGTTATAAAGTCCTGTCATCAGATCCTTTTCAGAAAGGCGTCTGTAGTAATCCACCGTCTTTTTCTCCGGCTCCGGCAGCATTTCCGTTCCTCCTGCAGCCTGGTCCGGCCTTCGGGCCGGCTGCCCGCAGCCGTCCTCCTGGGGAACGGATATATGAATATGTATAATCCGGTTCGCCTTTCCATCTTTTTTCCATACCATGCTTATACGGACGCTTGTTTCTGTCAATCCTGTAACTGAGAGGCCGGCATTCTCAAAAGCCTGTTCTTCATTACCGGGCTGAAATATTTTTTCTACCCGGAGATTGCCGCAGACCAGATAGATATTTTCGGCCAGCCGGGTGCATTGGTACCAGTCCTTCACAGGCCTGTACACATACTCCCTGCCATCTTCCCACTTACCGGAATCCAGTTCACTTTTTATTTGTTCTACAGTTGTGTAGTATTCATGGGCCCTGCTTCCTATTACCACCGAATTTTCCTCAAGAATACCGCTTATTTCCTGTATTTTACCCGAATTTTGACCGCTCAGGCAGGTAAACATCAGCTGTTTTGTTAAGTCACATAATTCTCTATCTATCATTCCTGCACCTTTCCCGGCCACAACTTCTCTTTGCTCTATTTATAGAGCAATTATATCTTACTTTTTTACTAAAATCAATAATATATCCCACAATTGAATCTGGGAGGCCGCTGTTTGGAATTTCTATCCCTGCAGCGGTATTGGGAGTAATTCATGCAGAAAATAAAATACAATGTTTCTTTGGGTGCTAATATCCGCGCACTCCGCAGGGACTGCGGCCTGACTCAGGAGCAGACAATAGCAAAGCTGCAGCTTTTAGGCTGCAGCCTTACAAGAGGCTCCTATGCAAAAATAGAAGCCGGTATTCAGAATATAAGCGTACAGGAGCTGCTGGCTATGAAAGAAGTTTTTCATGCGGATTTCGAAGACTTCTTCCAAAAACAGCCGGAAGAATAGTACGCTTTTTTTCCGTCCTTCACTGCGGCAGGGGCTTTCCCTTAACAGCCTGTCATAATGCGGATAATCTCCTTATCTGTTTCCTTCATGCCGTCTTTGCCCAGGCGGCCCACGTTTCCTATTGTCTTTTCCACTCCTTTGGATATAATCCCGTCACCGCCGTAGAACTGCTGTCCTTCCCTGTACATGGCATATCCAAGAATTCCCGCATCTACGGAAGAGGCGATTTTCGCCGCACAGGAGGGCTTGGCTCCATCGCAGATAATGCCCGACACAATGGCCAGCGCGTTGACAAGCGTATGATTGACCGCTTCCAAATCACCGCCCTGCAGATAAGCGATGCCGCAGCCGGCCGCACAGCCGGCGCTCACCGCGCCGCAATAAGCGGACAGCCGTCCAATTCCGCTTTTCTGATGGATTGCCGTCAGATTGGACAGTACCAGCGCACGGTACAGCTTTTCCTCCGGACAGCCCAGCTCCTTCGCATATTCAATCACAGGAAGGGAAACCGTCATTCCCTGGTTGCCGCTGCCGGAATTAATAACCACAGGCATTTCGCAGCCGCTCATCCTGGCATCGGAACCGGCAGCCGCTGCCGCCTTTGCCCGGTTTTTAATATCATTTCCATAGGTATGGAGCAGAACCCTGCCGATATTGGCTCCGTAATTTCCCTTCAGGCCTTCCTCGGAGATCGCCGTATTCAATGCAATCTGCCTTCCGATAACCTCCCGCACATCATCCGGATCCACCGTTTCGGCAAAATCATAAATTGCTTCCATATTCAGAAGCGCCCTGTCGGCCTCTTCCCTGTTTCCGCCTTTTGCACCCGCTTCCGGTTTGCAGCCCACAGCGCCCTGCCCGCCGTCATTATCCGCATCCTCCGCCGCCCGGAGCACCTTATCAGCGCACTTTTCCCGGTACAGCGCTTCCCCGTCCTTTTCGATCAGTACAATATTCGTATGGCTCCGGGAAATCTGCACCCTGGCTTCTTCCCCACCCTTCCAGAGGGTAACCGCCATATCCAGCACTTCCTCCGTATCCATGGGCCTGACCTGTATTTTCCCGGCCTTTAGGAAACGGCTGATTTCCTCCTTCTGCCCTTCCGTCACCCCGGCGATGACCTCCAGCGCCCTGTCCGCCTCACCTGCCACAATTCCGGCAGCCGCCGCTGCCTCCATTCCCTTCAGGCCGTTGGTGTTGGGGACCACCACGCTCTTTACATTCTTAATTATATTACCGCTTGCTTCCACCAGCACGCTGTCCGGCATGCAGCCCAGTATTTCCCTGGCCTTTGCGGCACAGTAGGCCAGCGCTATCGGCTCCGTACAGCCCATGGCCGGCACAAGCTCTTCCTTCAGAATTCTGAGATACGCCTGATATCTTTTGTCCTTTTTCTCCATGTTCGCTCCTATCTGCACGCATTTACGCGGCTGGTGATCTGGTTCCGCTTTAACCGCATTATAACAGATACCCGGCAAACAGGCAATGCCGCAGGATAGTGGGCTGCAGGATGGTGGCTTGCTGCCGGTACAGCCGGCGGACGGCAAAAAATCAAGACAAAAACGCAGGCAAAAAAACTTCCGCTTGCAGGTATGGATACCTGTCTGCGGAAGTTTTACACTGCCTTGAAATATTATCATTAAAGCTGTGAAGCTGGGGAACAGTTCAGAATTTGCAACTGTTTAAGCGTCTTCACATTTTCATGGATTATCCTGAAAATTTATACAATGCCCTGTGCGGTCATGGCTGTTGCAACCTTCTCAAAGCCTGCAATATTAGCGCCTGCAACATAGTTGCCTTCCATGCCGTAACGCTTTGCGGCGTCATCCAGGTTGTGGAAGATGTTGATCATGATGCCCTGCAGCTTGCTGTCCACCTCTTCGAAGCTCCAGCTGAGACGCTCGCTGTTCTGGCTCATTTCCAGAGCGGAGGTTGCCACGCCGCCTGCATTTGCAGCCTTTCCGGGAACGAACAGAACGCCGTTCTTCTGCAGATACTCGGTAGCCTCCAGGGTAGTAGGCATATTAGCGCCCTCGCATACTGCCTTTACGCCGTTTGCAACCAGCCCTTCCGCATCAGAAAGTGTCAGTTCATTCTGTGTTGCGCAGGGAAGTGCGATATCCACCTTCACACTCCATACGCCCTTTCCGGAATGATATTCCGCATTGGGCCTGTAATTCAGGTAATCGGAAACCCTTCCGCGTTTTACTTCTTTGATTTCCTTAAGCGCCGCCAGATCAATTCCCTCCGGATCGTATACCCAGCCGGTGGAATCGGAGCAGGTTACTACCTTAGCGCCCATCTGCTGTGCTTTCTGGATAGCATAGGTGGCCACATTACCGGAACCGGAAACTGCGATGGTCTTGCCCGCAATATCAATGCCGTTACACTTGAGCATTTCCTTTGTCATGTACAGAAGTCCGTAGCCGGTAGCCTCCGTCCTTGCCAGGGAACCGCCGTAAGTAAGCCCCTTGCCTGTCAGAACGCCTTCGTAAACATTGCGGATTCTCTTATACTGGCCGTACATATAACCGATTTCCCTTGCGCCGGTTCCGATATCTCCGGCAGGAACATCTGTGTCTGCGCCGATATGTCTGTAAAGCTCCGTCATGAAGCTCTGGCAGAATGCCATGATCTCTCTGTCGGATTTCCCTTTCGGGTCAAAGTCGGAACCACCCTTGCCTCCGCCGATGGGAAGTCCTGTCAGGGAGTTCTTGAACACCTGTTCAAAACCAAGGAACTTGATGATGCCAAGGTTAACGGAAGGGTGCAGACGCAGGCCTCCCTTATAGGGTCCGATAGCGCTGTTGAACTGAACACGGTATGCTGTATTCACATGAACCTGTCCCTTATCGTCTACCCACGGTACCCGGAAGATAATCTGACGTTCCGGATTAACCAGTCTTTCCAGTAAAGCATCTTTTCTGTATGCTTCCTCATTGGCTTCCACTACAACTCTGAGAGATTCCAGAACTTCCTTAACTGCCTGATGGAATTCAGGCTGTGCAGGATTTTTCTCCACTACCTGTGCAATGACCTCATCTACATATGACATGTGTGATTCCTCCTTTAATTGTTTTACAAAAAATGCCCGGGACAGAAAACTGGCCTGGGCATTCCAGATGGCTTTGTCCGGCTCTTATTATATAATGGATAAAGCCCGTACGCAAGTACTTTATTACGTTAAATTGACGAAATTTGCTAAAAAACACCTGCTTATAGATATTTTTTCAGCTTTTCAATGGTTTTTTCCTCAAAATCCATGAGCTCCCGGGCAAGCTCCGTGCTCTCATTTCCGGCATTTCCATAGTGGTTCAATGCCTTCCACATGCTTGTCAGCCCCCTGTTACTGCCCTGAATCATCAGCTCCGCAATATGGCTGGTGCTGGTATTTAAAAGCGTATTGGCCTGTATCCCGCCCTTAAGCATCAAATCAGTGACACCGCTGCTGCGGTACTCCTCCGCACGCCCCTCCAGCATCTCATGCCTGGCTTTATCCCTGATTTCTGAAAACTTCAGTTCCTGCCTGCTTAGCTGCAGGGCAAAGGCATCGTCCGTCAGCTTGGGGCTGACAGCTTCTATCGCTTTGATTCCCATTTCTGCATTTTTTTGGATTTCCCTGTATATAGCCGCATCATCACTTCTCATACTCCGCCTTCCTTCCCGGTTGTGTACGCTCCGTGCTGTCCGGGGGTTTTTCCGCTGGCTCCGTTATCCGGTCCTGCTCCGGCGCTGGCGGGTGTTTTCTGGTGCATTTCAAAAATGGGATGTTTCTAACTGTTCTGTCCTGTCAGGAATCGGCTAACGCGGCTGAACTCCTCACATAAGCGTCTAAATACGCCGGCGCCTTGCGGCTGGGCGTATTTAGATGCTTATGTTCGTCAGACAAGCCGCTAAAAGCAGCCGGTTCCTGGCAGGGCAGAGCAGTAAGAAACATCTCCATTTTTTCTCATGCACCGGAAAACACCCGCCAGCGCCGGAGCAGGACCGGATAGCGGAGCGGCGGAAAAACCCCCGGACAGCACGGAGCTGAGCCGTAGTTATTGAAAAAAATATATTTTTAAAAAATGAAAAACCGGAAATACTTTTTTTAGTAAGTATTTCCGGGGAGATTTTTATTATTCATTTTTATTTTCTTTATTCTTCTTTATAATTATGACGGTTTCTTATTTAATTAGTTACGTTACGCGTCGTGCGGCCTTGTGCTGTGGAGATCGCACCCCATACTGCTTCCCGCCTCCCATTTCGGGCTGGCCGGCTGCTGTGTGGGGCTTTTTTCTGCTCCATAGGAAAAAACGGTGATATTTCTTACTGCTTCGTTCTGCCGGGCTGCTGTTGATTTTAGTGGCTTGTCTGACGAGCGCAGCGAGGAGTTTAGGCACGTTGGCAACAGTCTGGCAGAGCAGTTAGAAATATCTTGTTTTTGAGGTTGGCGCAAAAAAGCCCCATACGGCTGCCGGCCGGCCCGAAATGGGAGGCGGGAAGCAGTATGGGGCGCAATCCCTGTAGCGCAAGGCCGCATGGGTCACAAACAACAAATTAGCTATTTTAATACATCCGTCTTAATATATCCGGTCTCTCCTTTGAATTTGACCTTTGTCCAGCCGTCGGCCTGTTTCATCAGGATTTCTACTTCGTCACCGGAGTACCCTACGCCCAGCCTGTCGGCTGTTTCGCTTGCGGATTTACGGACATTAACGGTGGTGGTAAGGCGGTAGGTTCCGCTGTTGGGTACATTGGCAGACGGCGCGCCGTCACCTGCGCCCGGCGTATCCGCCTGGCCGTTGTGTGTGGTATTATCAGTGTTTGCCGTATTATCGGTATTGGCGGTATTATCAGTATTATCTGCGTTAGCCGCTTCGTTTCCTGCTTCGGCATTTCCGTCACCTGCATTCTCAGGTTCTTCGGAAACCGCTTCCAGGAACTCCGATTTGATAAAGGCCTCCTGGCCGTTATAATCAATTTTGGACCAGCCGTTGGCACGGTTCTCCAGGAGGGCGAATTCATCTCCCACCTGAGCCTTTCCAAGAGAATCGGCTGTCTCACTGTCGGACTTTCTGATATTGACCACATCAGTGGCCTTTACCCTGGAAGAGGCGGCTTCCCCTGCATTATCGGCAGGCTCCTGGCCTTCTTCTTCAGTGGTCTCCGTCCCGCTTACTGTTTCGGCTTCCGCCAGGGCATCGCCGACCGCTGTCTTGAGCTTCTCGGACAGATCGGTAAGGAATGCGGCAAGCTCTTCATTCTCCGTCACGGCTTCGTTATATTCTACCTGAACTTTATTGAACAAATCCACCACATCGTCCTGCTTGGTTACGTTGGTGCGGTATTCCTTCATGGACTCATCTTCCGAGCAGTCATGGATATAGTAGGAATCATCCGCCTTCCGGCATACAATGTAGGTATTCAGCCCCGTCACCTTCTGGTCAATATCGTGGAACTTGGCATAATAGGTGACATAGACAACATAGGAATCCTCGATGGGGCCGGGCTTTGTATAGCAGTTGATATCATCATAGCTTTCCAGGTATTTGCTCTTTTCCTGGATGCGCAGCAGCTCGGCCTGATCCGAATAGTCCTTCAGGGACTTGACGGTCTCCATGTCTCCCTCTGCGGCTGCATTATAATATTTCTTCATCAGTGAATTGATTTCGGGATAGGCGTTGACCTCCATGGGCACATTGGGAATGGCCTCTGTGGACTGTGTCTGCGCAGCCGCAGCCTGGGACTGTTCCTGGGTAGCATCCTTGTCTCCCGATTTCTTGCCTATCAGCGAACCGAGCAGAATCCCGATCCCCAAAAGCACCACCGCTGTCACAATGATAACGGCAAGCGACTTCTTGTTCTTTTTCAGCAATTCTATAAATTCGTTCAGCGCACCCTCCGGCTTGGAGCCATCAGGCATTTTCTTCTGTTCCTCGCTCAATTTCACACCTTCAATCCTGAAAACATCGACTTTAAAACAGAACCGCCCTGCGGCGGTTCTCCAGTTACACTTGGCTGATATATTCACAGCAAGGCAAATTATATGCCAGAGTGACACAAATGCACCCGACAGGAATCGAACCTGCATTAAAGGCGTCGGAGGCCTCCGTTCTATCCATTAGACTACGGGTGCATAAGATATGTTGATGCACTGATTAAATATTACAAATTTGTTACATGCATCACTCTGACATATAATAGCACAAGTTTTTCCGGTTGTCCAGATCTCATTTTGGAAAAATAGAAAATTTATAGCATCTTAAGAATTATTCAGAATATCAAAGAATTGTTATCTTTCCGCTTTTCAGGCTGAAATAGTAAACATTGTCCGATAAAAGCTCCTCCTCAGGCACATTCTGCGCATTTACTTCCCGCACCATATCATATAGATGCTCTCTGTCTTCCACTCCCGTATCCGCAAGCAGAATCACTTCATGCACGGAACTGGGCAGGATATAAAAATCATGTCCCAGCTTACCGGCATAGCTTTCCAGAATCCCGGGATACAAAATGGCTGCCGCTCCATAAAAATGCTGCTTATTGGTAAGTATGTACATTTTACGCTCCGGCTCCTTTTCCAGGGGAAGCCCTGCCAGGAATTCCGCAATCCCGTCCAGTATGGCCCGGCACTCCTCATCCTCCTGCGTTTTCTCACCCTCTGCTGTCAGCTCCAGCTTTTCCTCTACTGCCTTCCTGACTATGTCATACATGAAATCATCCATGTCGGAAAGCTCGTCAGGCAGTATGCGCGGCATATTCTCCAGCGCATCCCGGTAAAGCGTCTCTTCGTCCACATCCCAGTACCGGGCGTGCATATCGCTGATCAGGACACAGGCGCAGCCCATGTTATCGCTCATAAGGATACAGCAGTATACAATGGCAAGATCCAGAAATTCCCTGTGGGGATGGCCGCCAAGCAGCTCCTGATTCTTCTCACAGTTAATCAGGCGGCAGGCCAGCCTTGGCTTCACCATCTTATAATCGTGGAAAAAATCCATATTCAGGTTCTGTTCCGGTTTATTTTCCTCATAAACCGTACATACCTGGCGGACGATTTCCCCCATCGTTTTTCCTCTCTTATATTCCTCATAAAGCCCATCCAGATATATGGTGGAAGCGACGTCGCTGTCCCCGTCCATGAAAATAATCCCCGTAAGATTAACGCCGTTGTTCTTTAATACTGTGCTTACGGACAGGGAAACGCCGTCTCCCAGATAGGCCTGTGCGCCATCCTTTACTTTTTTTACAAATTTTTTAAAATCCATTTAATATCCTCTCTTTGTTAGAATTTAAGATTTGACTTTAAGACATGCTTTTCGATCCGATAAAATTTGGTTCATGAGGCATTTGGGCCGCGGCTTTCGTCCGGCCGCAGGCCGCATTTTCCATGAAATAAAAAAGACAATGAAAACTCTGCCATGCAGAAATCCCATTGTCTTATAGGCTAAATAATAGAACAGCATTCCGTTGCTGATTATGCTCTGGACAGATATTCTCCGGTTCTGGTGTCGATCTTGATCTTGTCCCCCTGGTTTACGAACAGAGGTACATATACAACAGCTCCGGTTTCCACTGTGGCAGGCTTGGATGCGCCTGTAGCGGTATCTCCCTTAAATCCGGGTTCTGTTTCGGTGATCTCTAGTTCTACGAAAAGAGGAGGCTCCACTGCAAATACGCCGCCATTGGTTGAGCATATCTTGCACACTTCATTTTCCTTTACGAATTTAAGCGCATCTCCGACAGTCTCGGAATTCAGCGCAACCTGATCATAGGTTTCCATATCCATAAAGGTAAATAAATCACCGTCAGAATATAAATACTGCATATCTTTTCTATCAATACGTGCCTGCGGGAATTTTTCAGTAGGACGGAAGGTCTTTTCCACCACGCCTCCGTTAATGATATTTTTCAGCTTGGTCCTTACAAAAGCGGCGCCCTTGCCAGGTTTCACATGCTGGAATTCTACTATCTGAAAAATATTGCCATCTACTTCAATTGTAATACCATTCCTGAAATCACCTGCAGAAATCATAAAAAATATTCCTCCTAAATTTTCACGTTTAATTCCCTACTAGTTTATAATAAAAATATGCTTTTTTCAACTGTTTTTTTACAGAATTTGCTTTTCCAGTATAAAATCTATGGCCTGGAGGTATCCGTCCAGCCCCTGGCCGTAGATTTGGCGGTCACAGGAGGGCGCGGTAACGGAGGTTTTCCGGAATTCCTCCCGTTTCGTGATATCGGAAATATGGATCTCCACCTTGGGCACCGTAATGCTTGCAAGCGCGTCTCTGATGGCATAGCTGTAATGGGTGAAGGCGCCCGGATTGATGACAATACCATCCGTCCCGTCAAAATATGCTTCCTGCAGCCGGTCTATAATCGCGCCCTCGTGGTTGCTCTGGAATACGGTCACCTCGCAGCCCGCTTCCTTCCCTTTTTCCTCCAGGAGCTTCTGCAGATACGCATAATCCTGGGTTCCATAAATATTCTTCTCACGAATTCCGAGGAAATTCAGGTTCGGCCCGTTAATTACAAGTATTTTCATTTTAATCTCCCTTCCGGCTGGATGTCCGTTCCATCCAGTATCTCTTCCAGCAGCTCTTCAAAATCCTTCCCGTCCACGTCCACCACCCGGTCGGCGGCCTGTTCGTAAATGGGGTTCCTTACGGCGAGCAGCCTGCGTATCTCACCTTCGGGATCGGGCTTTTGAAGCAGCGGCCGGGTGGTGTCCCCCTTCAGCCTTTCGCATACAGTTTCCGGGCGGATCCTTAAAAAGACCACAAAGCCCAGCTGCTTTAACAGCGCCTGGTTCTCCTCCCGCATGGGAAGCCCGCCGCCGGTGGAAATCACCTGGCCGGGGTCAGCTTCCAGAAGGCTTTTTACCGCCTGGGTTTCCAGCTGCCTGAAGCCTTCTTCCCCATAGGAGGCAAAGATGTCCGACACGCTCATCCCCTGCTCCTTTTCGATCCATCTGTCCGTATCCAGGAGCGGACGGCGCAGCCTGTAGGAAAGGCGGATGCCAAGGGTTGTTTTCCCGCTTCCCATGAAGCCGATAAGAATAATATTCCTTTTGTTCCTACTCATTTTTTTCCAGTTCCTTTTTCATCTGTTCATAGCAGAATGCCACATCCTCTTCCTTCACTTTAAGGCCGGTCCACAGCTCGAAGGCTTCCACACCCTGATACAGCAGCATTTTCAGGCCGTTGCAGGCTTTTCCGCCAGCTTCTTCGGTCAGGCGCATGAACCTGGTATTCGCCGGACGGTAAACCAGATCAAAGCCCGTATGTATCAGCCGGTAGAAATCCCGGTCCTCAATCACCGCTTCGTCCGTATTGGGGGCAAGTCCCACGGAGGTTCCCTGAATCGCCAGATATTTCTTTTCAGGAAGGCTCTTCCAGCTGGAAAGCTCCATGGGCAGGATACACTGCCGTCCCGCCGCGAGATTGGCCTCCTCTGCAACAGCCTGCGCCTTTTCCAGGCTCCGGTTCAGCAGATACACTCTTTTAGCGCCCCGCAGCGCACAGAGAAAGGCCGCCGCCCTGGCCGCTCCGCCCGCGCCCAGAAGAATCACCTCTTCCCCTGACAGGCTGATCCCTTCGGAGACCAGCGCCCGGTACAGGCCGGGGAGATCCGTGTTATAGCCCTTGAAGCCGTTTTCCACCGGGACAAGCGTATTTACCGCACCGATTAAGGACGCTTCCCTGTCAATCTCCGCAAGGTACGGGATCACTGCGCTCTTATGGGGAACCGTCACATTCACCCCCAGTAGCTGCAGCGCCCGGGCGCCTTCCACGGCCTGCTTCACCTGGTCCCCGTCCACCAGGAAGGGCACATATACCATATTGATCCCGCACCGCTTCGCCAGCGTATTATGAATAACAGGGGAAAGCGTATGCTCCACAGGATTACCGAACAGACCGCAAATCCTTGTTTTCCCGTCAATCATCTTTCCTGCCCTCCTTTTCCAGTTTCTTCTTATAAAAATGAAGAACGATTTTTTCCAGATAGCGCTTCAGGACGATCTGTATCTCTTCCCTTGGGTTGATGGGCTTAACAAGAAAGCTGTACAGCCCCGCATTCCTGGCGCCCCACACATCCGTAAACAGCTGGTCGCCCACAAAAAAAGTGTTCACATCGTCCGTCCCCATCAAATCCATGGCCCGTTCATAATTTTTAACGCCCGGCTTCCCCGCCTTGTAAATATAGCGGACATGCACGGCGTCATTAAACATTTTCACCCTGGGTTCCTTGTTGTTGGAAAGCAGCAGGCATTCGTATCCAATGGCCTTCAGCCGCTTGAAAAGAGCGATGCTCCTCTTGTCAGCCGGCGCCCCATGGGGCACCAGCGTATTATCAATGTCAAAAATAATTCCCCGGTAGCCCTTTTTATACATGCCCTCGTAATCTATCACGTAGGCGCTCTCCACATATTTATCCGGATAAAACCTTTCAAACATCTGTTTTCTTCCCTTTCCTCATTTCCACCGGCCCGCCTGCAGCCAGGCCGCCTGTCAGTCGCCTTCCTCCAGTATCCCCGCCGCTTCCAGAAGCTTCTTCGTATAAGGATGCTCCGGATGGAAATAAACCTGTTCCACGTCGCCGCTTTCCACGATTTCCCCGTCCTTCATGATCATCACCCGCTGGCTCAGCTGGTACACCACGCGCATATCGTGGGAGATAAAAAGGATGGCAAGCCCCATCTCCTTCTGTATGCTGCGCAAAAGGGCGATAATCTGCGCCTGTATGGTTACGTCCAGGGCGGAAACCGGTTCATCCGCTATCAGAAGCTTCGGGGAGAGCATCAGGCTTTCCGCAATGCAGACGCGCTGCCGCTGGCCTCCAGACAGCTGTCTGGGATAGCGCTGCGCCAGCTTTTCCTCCAGCCCCACCCTGCGCAGCATCTCAGACACCTTTTTCTCTCTTTCCGCCCTGTTAAGCCCCGTGTTCAGGCGGAGCGGCTCTTCCAGAATCCATCCCACCTTTTTCGCAGGATTGAGGGAGCTGAAGGGATCCTGGAAAATCATCTGGGGATGCTCCGACTTCTGGACAATCACCCCTTCATATTTGGGAATCAGGCCCAGGAGCGCTTTGGAAAGCGTTGATTTCCCGCAGCCGCTTTCTCCCACCAGCCCCATAACCTCCCCTTCACGGATGGAAAAGGAAACGCCCTTTAAAACGTCCAGATCCTTCTTGGGGCGGAACACGCTGCCCGCCTCCTGGGAATAGGAAACCCGCAGATCCTTCACCATCAGAATATTGTTCGTCTGTGTATTTTCCATGTCAAACCTCCGCCGGCTTTTCGCATCTGGGGATGGCAGCTATCAGGTTTTGCGTATAGCTTTCCTTCGGCGCATCAAAAATCTGATCACATACGCCCTCTTCCACGATCCGACCGTCCTTCATCACCACAATCCGCTCGCAGAGACGTTTTACCAGGCTCAGATCATGGGAGATGAATAAAATCCCTGTTTTTTTCTCCCGGTTCAGCTTTTTCAGAAGCTTTACAATTGCCAGCTGCACCGTCACATCCAGCGCTGTCGTGGGCTCATCCGCTATCAGCAGCGCCGGATCGCAGATCATGGCCGCCGCTATCATGACTCGCTGTCTCTGGCCGCCGGATATTTCATGGGGATAGGAATGGTAAATTCGCTCCGGATCGGGAAGCTCCACCGCGCGGAGCATTTCCATCGCTTTTCCCTTCCTGTCCTCCCGGCTCATGGAAGGGCGGTGTATCCGAAGGCTTTCCTCCACCTGCCAGCCTATCCGGTATACGGGATTGAGGGAGGTCATCGGTTCCTGGAAAACAATGCCGATGTCATCCCCCTGATAGCCGCGCAGCTGATTTCTCGGACAGGTCAGAAGGTCGGTGCCGCGAAACATTATCTGTCCTGTCTTTTTCATATCGTGCCGGCGGAGAAGCCCGGCGATTGCCAGCGCTGTCATGGATTTTCCGGAGCCGGATTCCCCTACCAGCCCCACGATATCCCCTTCTTCCATATGCAGGTTAAAATGATGCACCACGGTTTCGGGGACCAGGTGATCATGAAATTCCAGATTCAGATCGATTACGTCAAGCATCGCTTACCGCCTTTCCAGAGGGAGCACACAGCCTCCCTTAATCCCTTTTTAAGCCTTCCGCAAGCAGGCTGAAGCCAAGCACCATCACCACGATAAAAATACCCGGGAACAGGGCAAAGCCCGGCGCGGAAAAAATATAAGTCTGCGCTTCGGAAAGCATCCGGCCCAGGCTGGCATCCGGCGGCTGCACGCCTATCCCCAGATAGCTCATGCCCGCTTCCGCCAGAACGGCGTTGTTAAAGCCGATCATGACTGCCGGGACCAGCACGGATATGGTGTTGGGCAGGATATGCACGAACATGATGCGCAGATGCCCCGCGCCGGCCAGCCTGGCCAGCTTCACGTAATCCATATTTTTGCAGCGGATGAACTCCGAGCGCACGATCCTGGCAAAGCTGGGAATGAAGGCGATTCCTAAGGATATGATCACGTTGCCCTTTCCCGGCCCCAGAAGGCTGATGAATACCAGCGCCAGAAGGATGCTGGGGAAAGCGAACACCACATCGATGATACGCATCAGCACCTCGTCCAGGAGCCCGCCGAAATATCCTGTAAAGGCCCCCAGCAGCACGCCGAAAAAGGTGCCGATGGCCACTGTGGACAGCGCCACCAGAAGCGTGGTCCCGCTGCCCTTCATAACACGGCTTAAAATATCTCTTCCGAAATTATCACAGCCGAAGGGATGTGCAAGGGAAATGCCGGAAAGCTTATTCGCGTTGTCCATAGCCGTGGGATCATAGGGCGTGTAAAAAATGCCCACCAGCACCACCAGAAGGACGATTCCCGTAAGTATGCTTCCCAGAATAAAATTCAAGTTCTTTTTTTTCATTATCAAGCCTCTTCCCGCCGGTTCCCGGCCGCTTGGGGCGCTGTAAAAACAAGCAGCCGCCCAAACCGTCGCGCCGGCAGACTTTCCGGTTACTGTACACGGATCCTGGGATCGATTTTCTTGTAAATAAAATCCACAAGGAAGTTGATGAAAATAACAAGGAAGGCCAGCAGCACAATAATGGCCTCCACCACAGGATAATCCCGGTTGGAAATGGAGGTGAGCAGGATTCTGCCCAGCCCCGGAATATTAAAAACCTGTTCGATAATAATGCTTCCCGCTATCATATCCGCAAGCGCCATTCCCAAAAAAGTCACTACCGGAATCATGGCGTTCTTCAGGAGGTGCCTATACATCACATTCCTGGTGCTGTTTCCCCTGCTGTACGCCGTTCTCGCATAATCCTGGCGCATTTCCTGCACAATGGAACTGCGCAGCAGCTTCACCGCCATGGCCGCCTTGGGGAGGGCAATGGCCAGCGCCGGGAAAAAGAGGTAGCCCAAAAAGCCCGGAATGCTTTTTGTATAGGAAACATAGCCGCCCGGCGTAAACAGATGCAGGATCAGCCCGAACAGGAGCGTAATCAGTATTCCTGAAAAAAACGGCGGCACAGCCATGATGATCTGGTTGAGCGCCAAAACCACATGATCGGCGGTCCCTCCCTCATGCTTTGCCGTATACAGGCCAAGCGGTATGGAAATAAGAACCATCATGGCAAAGGACATCAGTGTCAGGGTCAGGGTTACCGGAATTTTATCCGACACCATTTTCGTTACAGGCATGCTGTAGCTGTAGGAGGTTCCCATATCGCCCTGCAGCAGGCCGCCCAGCCAGGCAGCATAACGCACGGGAATCGGACGGTTTAAGCCCATCTCCTCCCGCAGCGCCTCCACCTTGGCCGGCGTAGCCTCCGTACCAAGCTTCGCAGTGGCGGGATCCCCCGGTATCACTGCAAACGCCAGAAACACCAGGAAGGATACCACCAGAAGGGTCGCTGCCATGGATATCAGTTTTTTTATAAAATATTTCACGTCGCACTCACTCTCCCTTGCGAAGCTGCCGCAGCTCATTCTTTGTAAATGTGCAGGCCTGTCTGAACTATAACTATTCTTCCACGATATAAAGCTTGGAAACATCCTGTACGTACAGCGGATAGAATTCGTAGCCTGCATATTTTTTATTCAGCGCCACCAGATAGGGCAGATCCTGGATATAAACATTGGCCGCATGCTCTGCCAGCAGTGTTTCGCATTCCTTGAAGGCAGCCGTTTTCTCGTCATCATCGATGGTGCCAAGCGCTTTCGCATAAGCGGCGTCATAATCGGCATTGTTAAAATTGATGAAATTATTGCCCGCGGTGGAAACAAATCGGGAAAGCAAGGCGCTTGGCGTCAGGGCCGAGGCATCCACGCCCACCACCGTAGCCTGGTAATTTCTTTCCGCATAGACGTCGGACAGCCAGCTGTCCCATTCAATCAGGTTAATGTCAGCGGTTACACCGATTTTTTTCAGCTGCTCCACCAGGACCTGGGCGGTGTCGATGTGCTGCTGGTAGTTGGAGGGCACGGTGATGGTGAAGGAAAATCCGTTTTCATATCCGGCTTCCTTCAGAAGCTCTTTGGCCTTCTCCAGATTCACAGCATACATATCTGAAAGCTCGGGCATAAAATATTTTTCAAAGGCAGGGAACATGCTGCTGCCGATGGCCGTTCCCTTTCCTTCGGAAATCATGTCCATGACTCCCTGGGGATCGACTGCATAGCAAAGCGCCTGCCGCACTCTTTCATCGGTAAAAGGCTCCGCCGCATTGTTCAGGTAGAGCGCCTGCACCAGGTTCATGGTTCCCTCCAGCACCTGGTAATTATCTCCCAGCTGGTCCGCCTGGGCGGTGGTCACTCTGGCAAACATATCAATGGAGCCGCCGTTTAAATCCATGACGATGGAATCCGTATTGGCGCATACCTTGAAGGTAACATGCTCGATATTGGCCGGAGTTCCCCAGTAATCGTCGAATTTCTCTATGACAAAATTCTCCTGGGGGGAACGGGACACATATTTATAGGGGCCGGTACCGATGGGATTGGTATCCGGATTCTCATTGGAAGCGGGAATGACGGCATTGGTCATATAAGCAAGGAAATCGGTGTCCGGGCCGTCCAGCACCACTTCTATTGTTTTCTCATCCACAATATTCACGCTCTGAATATGGGAATACGCCGCTACCAGGGGTTCTCCGTTCGTGGTATCGGCGCATCTGTCTATGGAATACTTCACGTCCTCCGCCGTTACCGGACTGCCATCATGGAATTTTACCCCATCTCTGAGGGTAAAAGTGTAGGTGGTTGCATCTTCCGATATCCGATAATCACTCGCCACCGCCGGCTGCAGCTCGCCGCTGCTGTCCGGCTTAACAAGTCCTTCGTACAGGTTGAACAATACCTCTTCAGTTCCTGCCGCCACCGCTTTGTGGGGGTCAAGACTGTCTTCAATGTCCTGAGGTATGCCAATCGTTATCTGAGAAGAGTCCTCACCTGCCTTATCACCTGAGCATGCGCTCAGTGCAATAGTTAGTGTTGTGAACACTAAAGTCAAAAGAAACCTTTTCAAAGCCTTTGTCTTCATGTGTTTTTCCTTTCTCTCTCAGCACTTTTCCGACTGGGCGTGAAAAGTACCTTTTCTTTATTTAGTTTTACCGCCCTATTGTATACAAAAATAAGTTAAAAAGCAAGAAAAATTTCAGGCATGGGATAATTCGTTGGCGTGGGGGGGCCATCCCGTCTCTGTTTTGGGGGCCGGACTGCCGGGGGAGCCTCTGCTGTTGCTTACCGCTGGGGGGGCGGCATAGTTTTCTGTGCGGGCACGCTTTCGCTCGGTTAAAAACGCAGCGGTACTAACGACGCAGAGGACGCGTCGTAAGGACCGGCGTTTTTATACGACCCTTACAGAAAACTATGCCGCCCCCCCAGCGGTAAGCAACAGCAGAGGCTCCCCCGGCAGTCCGGCCCCCAAAACAGAGACGGGATGGCTCGCAACGCTCTACGTATTATGGCTCATGCGGTAAATTTTATTGTTGTATTTATTGTTGTAATAGAATATAGAGTAACTGTTCAGCAGGACAGCGGTTTGCGCTGATCGTAAGAAAGGGATTCAGGAGGGCTAAAATATGTCGCCAAAGGAGATTTTGGATGGATTTTAGCTGTAACTGTGAGGGGCAGCGGACAGTTTTACGAAATAGAAAGGAGAAGGGCGTGGAAATGGAACGTTGTAAAAAATCCTCTGTGGCTTGGGCGGCACGGAGGATTTTTTGTAGTGGTGTATTGGAATATAGGTTTTTTTAGGATTTTACGATTTTGTTGTATTTAATGGTGAAATAGAATTGGATGAGGGTGCTGATGAGGACGAAAATCAGGTCCCAGCCGGTGATGAAGTAGATCCATTGTTTTGCGGTTTGGAACCAGGGGGTCTGTTCGAAGAATTTGCCGCCGAAAAAGATGAAGAGGAGGAAAAGGACGGCTATGAAGAGGAAGGTCAGTCTCCATTTATTGGCTTTGTCTACTTTTGCCCTGGCGGCGGTGAGTTTTTGTTTTTTTTCTTCGGTCATGGTTTTCTCTTTCTTATTTTGTGGTGATTACTTTTTTGAGTTCATCCATAAAGGTGTTGATGTCTTTGAATTCCCTGTATACGGAGGCAAAACGGACGTAGGCAACGGCATCCAGGCTTTTGAGTCTGTCCATTACCAGTTCGCCTATGACCTGGCTGGGGATTTCTTTTTCTTCCTTGTTAAAGATCTCTGTCTCCACTTCGTCTACCAGGCGTGTGATCTGGTTGGCGCTGACGGGTCTTTTGTGGCAGGCGCGGAGTACGCCGGCTTCTATTTTGGATCGGTCGTAGGTTTCCCTGTTGTTGTCTTTTTTGATGACTATGAGGGGAATGGTTTCTATCTTTTCGTAGGTGGTGAAGCGTTTGCCGCATTCATCGCATACGCGGCGTCTTCTGATGGAGTTGTTTTCATCAGCAGGTCTGGAGTCGATGACTCTTGTGTTGTCGTGGCCGCAAAATGGACATTTCATAATTTAAACCTCCGAATGCCCGCAAAAAGGCACTTTATTTTTACTTATTATAACGAAGGTTTGGTTTTATGTCAACTTAGGAACTGGTGTTCGGATATTAGGCGCAGGAACAGCGTTTTTGGGCGCAAAAAAAGACGGGCATGGGTGTTTTTTGTCCGTCTTTTTTCAGCCGGGTTATTCCGGCAAATCTACAATTATAATATCGGGGCCGATCTGCTTGATATCGTTGTAGCAGATTACATGATCCGTGTCACAGGAAAAAAAGGATTTCCATTTGGCTCCGCCGGGTACGATCAGTTTGCAGATGCAGCCGCTGCACTGGTCGAATTCAAAATCCGTCACATGTCCCAGCTTTCTGCAGTCTCTGAGATTTATGACTTCCTTGCATTTCAGCTCTGAAAAAAGCATATCCGTCTCCCTGTCCGCTTGGCGCGTGGTCTTTTACTGTTATTATATGCTTTTTCATTTTTTCGGTCACATTTTTCAATCGGGTGGTTTTCAGGCGCTGAGGTAATTTTTCATCACCTTGAGGGCGTTTTTTTCAAGCCTTGACACCTGTGCCTGGGAAATGCCGATGATTTCCGCTACCTCCATCTGGGTTTTTCCTTCGAAAAAGCGGAGGGAAATGATTTCATATTCTCTGTCGTTCAGTTTTTTCATGGCTTCACTGAGGGAAAGGTGCTCCACCCAGGTTTCTTCTTTATTTTTTTTATCGCTGATCTGATCCATGACATAGAGGGTGTCGCCGCCGTCGGTGTAGACCGGCTCATAAAGGCTCATGGGATTCTGGATGGCGTCCAGGGCGTACACAACGTCTTCCTTGGGAATCCCGATTTCCGTTGCCACTTCGGCAATGGTGGGTTCCTTCTGGTTTTGCTTCATGAGGTTTTCTTTTGCGTAAATTGCCTTGTAAGCCGTGTCCTTCAGTGATCTGCTCACACGGATGGCGTTGTTGTCTCTCAGGAATCTCCGGATTTCCCCGATAATCATGGGAACCGCATAGGTACTGAATTTCACGTTCAGCGTGGAGTCAAAGTTGTCAATGGCCTTGATCAGTCCGATACAGCCTATCTGGAACAGATCGTCCACATTTTCATTGCTGTTGGAAAACCGTTTGATCACGCTGAGCACCAGCCGCAGGTTTCCTTTGATATACTGCTGTCTGGCTTCCTCATCCCCTTCTTTTATCCGCTCAAACAGCTGCGTTTTTTCTTCATTGGTAAGCACCGTAAGCTTTGAAGTATTTACCCCGCATATTTCCACCTTATTCAGTGCCATTGCCGAATCCTCCTGCTCTCATTTTCTACTAAAGAGAATTCTCACAATTCCTGCCAATTATACCATGTAAAAAATACAAAATATGGAAGAGGGGGAGGAGTCTGAGGGTTCGGGGCAGGGGACAG
>NZ_QVLV01000031.1:0-65077 GCF_003435485.1 Eisenbergiella massiliensis | reverse complement strand
AGAGGTGTGTCGAATAATCTGCACGTGATACACAGTTTATTTGACACACCCGGATTCTTTCATGAATGTTATGCAGTCCGATTCCATTCGTTGAATTATCCCCTCCGCCTCCGTTTTGGATTACATCCCGGACCTTCTTCAGTTTATCCGCATCCATACCTTTCCCCATATCGGTCATCTCAATATAAGCGCAGCTGCCTTTTATGTATGCCTTCAGATAAATCGTTGTGTCTTCCGCCAGTTCATCCAGCCCGTGGGCAATGGAATTTTCTGCGATGGGCTGCAGGATTACCTTGGGAACCTTCAGGTTTCTTATGGAATCCTCAACATTTTCGCTGAGATTGATATAGTAATCATATCTTATATTGCATAGCTTCAGATAATTTTCCAGATAGGAGATCTCTTCCTGTAAGGTAACACTGTGACTGTCAATCTGCAGATTGTAGCGAAACATTCTTGCCAACGCCAGCAGCGCATCGGATACATTGTAAATCCCCTTGACTTCCGCCATCATCTTAATGGAATCCAAAACATTATAAAGGAAATGGGAATTGATTTGCTTTTCCAGGCTTCTCAGCTGTGCTTCTTTTATCATGACCTCCCTGTGGATGCTGATCTCCATCAGCTGCTTTACCCTGCCGAGCATCCGGTTATATTCCATAGCAACCGCATTGATTTCCACCTGCTCCAGCCTGGGAATTTCCACATCCAGATTCCCGTTCTCCACCTCCCGCATACACTCAGAAAACACATCAAAATCGTGCAGCAAACGCTTCACAATACTGTTGATAGCTTTCAGCAAAAGGGCTGTCATAAGAACCTCTGTCACCAGAATTACCATAATCTGCAGCGCCATAGCCTGATACTGCTTCTGCACGGAGGTAAGCTGCATGAGAAAAATACCCGTTTTTTCATTCCTGCTGACGGACAGCAAAACGGGAGAATGCTTCCACATACTATGATATATCTGAATTCCCTGTGTATCATATTCCTCCAGGGAAGCAAGCCCCATCATATCCACCAGATTATTTATGGTAATATCACCGAATTTTCCCTCTGTTTCCATGCCTAAAAGCCTGTTTTTTGAATCAATCAGGAAAACATCCTGGTTCTGCATAGTACTGTAAAGTTCCGGTACAATCGCCTTCATCGGCAGCATTATCTCAAAAATGCCGGTCAGCTCGCTGCTGATTCTAATGGGAATGACATAAGAAGCCATATTTTTTTCAGTATAATAGTCTGAATAGGTCCCGTAGGACTGTTTTTCCGTCACGTTCATATACCATGCGCCGTTATAAGTAAGGGAGTTTCTGTCTTCATACCAGAGACTGTCCTCCGCCCTGTCCATCCTGTACAGATAGGAGGAGTATTCCCTGAGTTCAGGATAATCCAGATGAATCCTTGCACTCTGTACCTGACTGATGCTGGTAATTACCCTGAGTGTTGATAATGTCTGCTCCTGAAACAGATACCGGTTATATTCCCCCAGGCTCCCGTTAATGGCCGCCTTCCCAACCTCAGTAATAAAAGTGGTATCCGACCACACTGTTTTAGCCATTAATTCTATGGTATTCATCTCATAATTCATATCGTCCACTCTGTTCTGAAGCTCTTCGTATACCTCATCCTGGATTTTGCCCACCTGATTTTTGTAGATGACAGGAAGTGAGATGCATGCCAGACAGATCAGAGGCAGAAGGGAAAAAAGCAGGATAGAAAACCTGACCTTTTGATGCAGTGTCATATTCGTGTAATTTCTCTTTATCTTCTTTACCATGACATTCTCCATTTTCAGTTTTAGTACGGCAGTTTTGCCGGCAGAATTAATTTGTATAATCGACTTTCACTTTGTATCATACCAGAAAACTACTGCTTTTTCATTCAAAATCAATCTGTCCGGCCGATTCCCATAAACAGGACGTAAACTCAGGCCCGGCCCGCAGATAAGCCGGACACAGCAAAAAAGGAAATACATATTGGTTCTAAAACCCAAAATATATTTCCTATATTACTATCACTTTTATGCTAAAACAAACCACAGTAAAAATATTCTATACAATCTACGAATACAATATCATACCGCCGTTTTCCCGGTATCCACTGTTCCACAATTCCTGAAAAGACAAATACCGGTAACCTCCATAGGTTGTTTCTTTTACATAAAGCTCCCCCTCGAACTCTTCATATCCCGTCAACATGAACCAGTGCCACAGCAAATCTTTGAATTTATTATTCTTATGCCGAAGCAGCAGATACGGAATCGGGAACTTACTGTCAATCTGATTCTTTACCACCTGCATTGCTTCCTGTACCGGATTGGAATCTGAGTAAGCACCCAACTGCAAATCCGTATTGCCAATATCCCGAAGATACCTCCCCATTCCATCCACATAGATATCCAGCCGATCGATTCCTTTCAACCTTGGCCGCAGATATGGCTTCATCAACATGGAAAAATCCAGATAATCACTCTTATTAAGATTTTTAATATCAAACGGATACAGCTTCTTCTTCACACCTACTTTTTCCATTGAAATACAGCTGTCACAAGCCGCGGCGGCAGCACATCCGCCCATATGCATCCAATAATCCCGAAACCAGTCCTGATTCCCGCCAAATGAATTTTCTATATAAAAATACTCCAATTCCTTTTTCATACATGTCCGCTCCTGTTCCTGTATAAACAAGCTTCCGGGTTCCTCATTTTCCTGCCATTCCTTCATGATATCCAGAGGGAAGCAGTCCTCTACGACAAACTTATTATACAACGAAAAGGACCTGAGTGACAGACTTTACCATATCTTTTAGCCTGCCCTCAACTGCCTGAAAACATCCTTTCAATACAATTTCTTTTATGCTGCCGCAGTCCCGTCCCTCGTCAGAGCGTCGGTTGTATCAATCAGGACTACCAGCATATTTTTCGAGATTATACCAAATATATGGACCAATTGCCGCTTAATTATTTAATTTACTAAAATGATGAAAAAATCGGGACCAGGCTATCTTCCAAATAGCGCCTATGTGAACAAAATCGTCTATGTACAGTATTTCTTTTTTTGTTTATTAACCACTGAAGGCAGCCCGAACATAAGATATGTAGCTTCTCACGTCCGGGCTGCTTTTCGAAATAATAAAAGTTCGGGGGCCCTACCGTATAATAAAATATCAGCAGACAGGTCAGGGGCTTACTGACGGCTTCAAAAAATGCAGCCGCCTTTTATACATATAATAATCTCCTGGGGTATAGTTTTTTATTAAATATATAGTCTATTTTAAAATTTGTTGTGGTAAATCCGGATTTTCCGAAAAGTGCTTCAGTATTACAATATCCTCACAATCCGAAGTATTTGTTATCCTTACGCCTCTTTCCGCAGCACTCTGTGTAACAAAAAATTCGTCATTGGTAAGCCCACCATACCGAATCATCTGCGGTGTCTCCAGCCTCCATTTCCCAAAGGTACCGTTTCCCTGAAGTGCAATCATTCCATAGGGTGCATGATCCACAATTACTACAGACTGCCCAGGAAAAACTGTAAGCCGTTTAGCACAGACCGTTTTACATTTATAACAAATCCACTCTTCCCGATAGCCTCTTCTTTTCATTTCTTCTTCAGAAGATACCGGGAAGGGTTTCATAAAATGATGCCTGTGGAACTCAGGATCCGTATTAAGTTCCCAGTCAATGACATCCAGCAGATATTCATAATCCCCTCTTTTATCTTCAGGACAATTCTTCCATAGCAAATCTTCTTCCAGTACCTGGCCATTCATAAGTACGGACTGATACATGGCATATACGTCCGAGGCAAACTGAGGTTCATACGTACAAAGACTTCCCGGCGCATGCATTACTCCCGGTGGTACATCATAACCGGTATCCAGTACCAGTTTATATGCGGTGGATAAATCCAGTATTTTATTATCTCCTCTTGCAAAATTTTTCAGAGCATCCAACACTTCCTGTTTTGTTGTTTCGGGCCGGAATCCAAAAAAAGTAAAAGGGAATTCACCCGCATGATTATTCAATTGGCTCGGAAAAAAGTACATTTCCGGTTTTCCGGCCGCTCCAGTTCTTCGCGCATGCTCCTCCCTGTGATGGATATGATGAGGAAGAGGACCTGCATTATCAAAAAATTTAGAAAACATAGGCCAACAGCCATATTTATTCCAGATATGTTCTCCGACGACCTCTGCCCCCAGTAATTCCACTGCATCCTTTAGAAGCAGCCTTTCTTTTCCTTCCCTGTCAACCACAATATAGCTCATTCCCTCATCTGGAGACGTTTTCGGACCATTCTCCGCCCATGTCGTTGAGGAAAGCCAACGTTCATCAATTCCTCCCCTATCTGCTCCCAGCGCATAATAATCGTCCGGATGCAGCTTAATTCTTTTGCCGGGCCTGCAGAAGGAACGGGATACCCATACCGGTGCCAATCGGAAAATTCCTTCCCCTTCCTCAATGGCCCTCTTTGCCAATTCTTTTTTATCCATGCTTCCTCCTATCTGCTTCTTGTTTTTACTTCCGGAACATAATATCCGTAATAGAAACCTGCAAACCGCAACGTTGGACACGAACGTGATTCGTCAATAACTACTTTTACCGCATCCGTTTTTACAGGCTCAAATCTGCATATTTTTTTATGTCCTACAGCCGTACCTTCAAAAATCTCCTCCCACGCTCCTTCAGTCCGATATAGAATACGGAACTTTTCAATCCTTTGACTCTGCCTGATATCCTCCATAAGCATACAATAATCAATTGTTTTTTCACTGGAAAACATAAATTCCAGTTCAGCAGTTTCTTTTCCAGCAGCCGCTTTCCAGTAGCCGTCCATATTCTGGCTTCTTACTGCCTCAACAAGTCCATCCTCAGCGCAGCTGTCTGCCTGAATAATTGCATCCTCTGCCAGATTATATGAGAAGGTATCTCTGATAAAACATCCGATTTCATTCAGCCTCTTCACGTCATTTTTTTTGAAATATCCTTCCCGGCATGGTGGAACATTTAATATCAGGTTAGCATTAGCACCAACTGTATTCAGATAAATATCCAGAAGTTCATCCAAAGGCCGTATACGATTATCATCATGCTCCATATAAAACCATCCTGGACGTATCGACGTATCGACTTCACAGGGATACCAAGCAAGAGGGCCAGCGCCCTCCAGAGCTTTTCTGCTTCCTAAATCTTCCATTGTAGAATTCACCTGTTTTGCCCTGAATTCCTCAGTATCTTCCTGCTGGGAAAGTTCCGCAACACATTCAGCACTCATCAGCTTTGCGGGAACTACACTCCACTCCTGCGCCCTGTGCCAACCGGCTTCATTTCCGCACCAGCGGACATCAGGCCCCGCAACACTGATAACCGCTTCCGGCTGCTTTTCCCGTATGAAGGCATAATATCTTTCCCAATCATACCTCTGTTTTTTTCCATTCTTTCCTTCTCCGCAGGCGCCGTCGAACCAGACACAGAATACTTTTCCATAGCCTGTAAGTATCTCATCCAGTTGCTGTATAAAAACGTCATTATAGCTTTCAGTACCATAGGCGGGATGGCTCCTGTCCCAGGGTGACAAATACAGTCCCAGCTTCATATCATATTTCACACATGCATCAGCAACCTCTTTCAATAAATCCTTTCCATAAGGCGTATTCATAATATTATAGGACGTTGTTTTTGTATCCCACAGGCAGAAACCGTCGTGATGTTTACAAAACATTACGATACCTTTCATTTCTGCCGCTTTCATACTCACTATCCACTGTTCCACGTCCATATCCGAAGGATTCAGTATATCAAGCGCTGCGCTGCCATCCCCCCATTCTATTTCCAGATAGGTGTTCAAACCATAATGCAGGAAACCGTAGAACTCCAGTTCCTGCCATTTCAGCTGACGTTCACTGGGCACTACTGCAATCATTTTTTCTATATTCTTATCCATTACTTTCCTTTCCAGGCACACTTATCCCTTAACTGCGCCTACCATAATTCCTTTAACAAAATATTTCTGCATAAAAGGGTAAACCAAAAAGATTGGCAGGGATGCCAGAACAGTAATCGTCATACGCACTCCTTTGGAGGAAATGGTAGATACCATCTGGCTGATTCCTCCTGAATTTACAGAGTTCTTAATCTGTTCCGCCAATCGCTGTGCTTCATTCAGATAGTTATATAAAAGGTACTGGAGGGTTGTCAGGCTTTCCGTTCCCCTCGTATAAATATGGTTATCAAACCAGGAATTCCACTGTCCGACTGCCACAAACACAGCTACAGTAGCTATAATTGGCTTTGATAAAGGCAGTATAATAGCAGTAAATACTCTTACATACCCGGCCCCATCAAGCCTGGCTGACTCTTCCAGCGACTGAGGCAGCTGTTCCACATATGTTTTTATCAGAACAATATTATAAGCAGAAATCAACATTGGCAGAATATATACCCAGAAATTATTCAGCAGCCCATAAGACTTGATTACAATGAACGTGGAAATCATTCCGCCATTAACATACATAGTTAAAATCAGAAAACGATACACCCATTTGCGTGCCGGCATTTCATTCTTGGTAAACAGATACCCAAGAAAGGAACAGGAGAGAACTGCTCCGGCTGTTCCCAACACCGTTCGGAGTACTGATATCAGCAGCGCATGAAAAAAACCCTGCAGTTCAAAGATATCCCGGTAGTTGGAAAATGAAAAACCTCTAGGGAGAAAAACAGGTGGGTTTACATCCACCAGTCCTGGTTCACTGAAAGAATAAATTATGATATACCAAAATGGATAAATGCAGATAAAAGTAATCAGCAGCATAAGAAGATAATTACATAGCAGAAAGATTTTTCTTGACATAGAAGTCTTGCTTTTTTTTCTTTTCATTTTCTCTTCCCCCTATATTACCGTATTACCGCGTACTTTTTTTGCTATCAGGTTTGCCAGCACTACCAATGTTATACTGACCACAGATTTTACAATACTAATTGCCACCCCATAGGAATAATCCAAATTTTCCAATCCAATTCGATAAACATACAAATCCAGTACTTCTATGTTGGGAGCTGTTACGGAATTTTTAAACAGCATATACTGTTCATAGCCTGTATTCAGGAAATTACCAATATTAAGTATAAAAAGGACTACATAGGTTTCCATTAAAGAAGGCAGTGTTACATGTACCGCACATCGCAGATATCCTGCGCCATCCACTCTGGCCGCCTCATATTGCTCCTGATCGATACCTGCAATAGCAGCCAAATATATAATGGAATTCCAGCCCATAGACTTCCACTGTGCCAAAAAAGTCTGTAATCCATAAACGTCTTCCCTGGAACTGAGCAGTGACTGTCCCTGTCCTCCTAACTTTTCTAATAAGCCTGTAAGCAGCCCATCCGACGAAAATAATGAGAAAGCCAATGAAAAAATGATTACCCAGCTGATAAAATTAGGCAGTGTTGTGAATGTCTGAACAAATCTGCGTACCGGTCCATTTTTTATCTCATTAAGCAGTATTGCAAATATCATAGGCAATGGGGACAAAAGTATGCTTAAAACTGCGAAAACAGCAGTATTTTTTAAAGCACGAAGCACATTTGAATCCCTGAACATCAGCCTAAAATATTCTCCTCCCAGGAAATCACAATCCTGAAGCGGAACACCGGGAACATAATCAAATACGGAATAAATCCAACCGAATATAGGAATGTAATTAAACAGAAACACCAGCAGCATGAACGGCATTGCCATAATCAGCAGCTTATATTGCCTGCCATGCTTTTGTCTTTTTAATGCGGTTGCAGCCATGGGGCCTCCTTTCCGGGCCGGGCCGGCAGTAGCTTCTCTGCCGGCCCGTAATGTCTATTCGATATTTTCAAGTCCTTTTAAAGTAGTTTCCCAAGCACTCTGCCACCAATCTACAGAATCCTGTGCCCCTGCATCCTTTAATTGATTTATCAGCTTTTCTTTTGCCGCAGCAAATGCAGCATCATCTTCCGCCTGAATTAAATCCGGGAGTGCATTCATAGTCAGTTCCTCACAGTTACTGTCAATCCTGACAATATCTTTAGGCGTTATCTCAATACCAATACGGATATAGCTCTTGCAATTACTCAGATCAATCCCTTCTCCTGATTCTATTTTGTTTTTAAGCAGATCACTGGGAAGAGACAATCCCAAAGTTTCACACATATCCTTTTGTGCGGCTGTCAAGCTGTCCGTTAACACATCTGCTTCGTTCCACAGACTGATCTTGCCCCCGTCCGCTGCCACGTTATTCCCGTCAAATCCTGCCATATCACTGAAGGTTGAACCAATCCCGGATTTTTTCCACTCATCCAGACGGTTTCCGTCCATCTTAAGCTGTATGGTATCCTGTGTTAATTCTGGTGTGCCTTTTTCTGATTTCTCCCATCTGCCCTCTACACCGGAATCAATAATACGAGAACATTCCTCACTCTGGATATAATCCAATACCATAACTGCACGTTCTACATTAGGACTGTGGGATGATACGAAGAAATATTTACCAGTCCATCCTGCACGATTTTGTTCATTTGTCCACCCTAATTTTGCAGGAAGTACAACATACTGATTCAGGGTTTCAGGATCTCCAACTCTTTGCTTCTCATTATAAACTCCGAAATGCCAATCGACGATACCTCCAAGATACTGTCCCTTTGTATATTTATCTCTTAAATCTTCCTGTTTCGTAATAAAACAATCCGGATCAAGCAGTCCCTCTTTATATAGCTTGTTATAAAATTTAACTCCAGACCAGAAAGGTGTCACCACCTCCGGATTTCCTGCATCATATAAATCAGGTACCAGTTCATTTGTCAGTGCATTCTGTACATATATGCCTCCCTCCAAATTGGCATAGCCTTCATTCAGGCACCCTTTAAAAAAATAAGAAAACAACTGCATATCGTTCATAACACCCAAAGCATATACCGGCAGCCCTTCCTCTGTTTCCGGGTATATTTCCTTCATCTTTTTCAGAGCTTCTATATATTCATCATCATTGCTTATTTCAGGACAGCCGATTTGTTTATACAAATCCCATCTTACAACATAACCATAATTCAAATTTGCGCCGTAGCTGGGATCTGTATCCTTCATCAGCACACGAGGTGTTACAAAATAAAGCTTGCCTTCTCCATTGCTTTTGAAAGTACGTATAACGTCATTCCGAAAAGACATTTTATCAGAATTGATATTTTTCGCTATATCTCCATATGTATCCAGATCTACAGCATGTTTCCCCTTCAACACACCTGCAATATGATCATCATTTATCTGAACGATATCACATGTTGTTCCTCCCGATAAATCAAGATTCAGGCTTTCGTTATCATACGGTTTTGTCTTGAGAGTTACATTAAACTTCTCTTCAATCTGCTGTACAATTTCAGTTGGCCAACCTTCTACCGTATCTGAAGAAACCATATTGATTCCGCCTATAGTAATTTCCACATGTTCTGATAAATCAGCTGTTTCTGTACCGTTATTATCGCTTGTTCCTTCTGGCCTGGTTTCAGACATTTCCGTTGTTGTACCTGCTTCTGTTGTATTTGCAGCAGCTGTATCTGTCGTATTACCCGATGTACAGCCGGCCAGCATTCCTGTCATCATTACCGCCACTGATAATACAGCGATTGCTTTTTTTGCTTTCATAAGCCCCTCCTACATTTCTCACTGCGTAAAGTTCCGGAAACTTTAAGTTGTTTGTCGTTTACGATATAATTATATTTTTTCGGAGGTATTTTTATATGATATTTCTTTATTACTATATATCTTTTCTTTTTATTTATATGATTTTTCTTTCAACATTGACTTATTTCGCTTTTATATATACATTTTTACCAATCATTTTTCTCCAACATTTCTTTTTGTATTTTATTACAGAAGGTAATATAGCATGCCGTACTCTCAATATCTGATTCCATCCAGATTCTTACTGTATCGCCATATAAAAGCCTAAGTCTTTTATAAACATTGGAAAGTCCTATAGTGCTGCTTGTCTTTTGCCCTGATTTTAAAAATATATTTAATTCTTCCAGCTTATCTCCATCAATCGGAGAACCATCATTACGAATAACGATTTTAAATATATCCTCTTCTTTTATTATGTGTCCGGTTATACTCTTTGTTGTATTACAGCTTTTGCCATGGACAAAGCAGTTTTCAATAATAGGCTGCAGTACAAATCTCGGAAATTCCTCATCATATAATTCCTCAGAACACTCCATCTGATATTCCAGACAGTTATCAAAACGCAGAGACATCATTTCAATATAATCCTTTAAAAAGTCCAGTTCATCCTTCAGCTTCCATGTAAAATCCGGGTTTCGAAGTACCGGTTCTATAATCCTGCTTAATATTACCAAAGCATCTGCCGCTTTCGTATTTTTGGTCATCATTGCCATCCATCGGATAGAGTTCAGAGAATTATACAAAAAATGGGGATTCATCTGATATTGAAGTGCCAGCAGTTCTTCTTCTGATTTTTCCTTCTCTGCCTTCTGTAATCTGTCAATATAATCCTTCAGTCTCTGTACCATGTGATAAAACTGGCGGTTCAGTTCACTCAGTTCCGGCCATCCTTCAGGAATCGGTTCCGAAATATCAAGCTGCTCCTTTCCCACGCAATCCATTTGTTCCATTAAAGTCTGAATCGGCTTTGTATATCTCTTGCTCCAGACTGCCGCAATTAATATCATGCAAAGAACAGCTGCCACTGCAATCATAATACCAAAATTTCTGATGTCTCTTGCTTCTTCCAGATACATATTTTCCGGAAGAACATTAAGAAGCCTCCATCCATAATAGGATAAACTGTAATCAATAATTCTCATCCCTTCTTCTGCTATATAAAACGTATCAATCAGCTCCTCCCTGGTGGATGAAATAACCTGATTCCTGGAATCAAGCAGAAGAGCATCACTATCATTATAAATAGCCTGATTATAACATTTACGCACTTCCTTCTCATCTAGTGCTATAAGCATGAAGTTGTCCTTTTCTGCTTTTTCTTCCTCATTTAATGCTTTAATTCCTACAATAACCGGGCGGTTAACCGCCGTATACAATATCCCATTATTCCCTGTATTCAGGTCATTCCCGGAAACCCATACAACATATGGATACGCTTTCTTACTTTCTGCAAATAACTCACTCAATTCTTCTGAAATTACTTCCACTCCCGCCCGGCTTTTCTTTTCCACAGTCGATAAAATTGTCCGCCCGTCCCCATTCATAAGCGCGACACTATACAAAGTGCTGTCGGAATTTAATATTTCGTCAAACTCCTGTATGATGCTCCGCAAATATATCGGCTGAATTTTTCTGTCGCGTACCACATCCTGCCCAAATTCATAAGCTAAATCATTCATGGAAAAACGACTCATTTTTTCCGAAGCACGCTCCAATAACTCCTTCAGTTTATTTTCGGATTCCTGAAAAGTAATATATGTAATTTTTTCATCATTGCTCTTTAATTTGCCGAGAAAATAATTATAAGTTATCCCAAATAACAAAGTAATTACGGCAATGATACCTGCCAATATGGATAACAATACCTTTAACCGCCAGTTTATTTTTCTTTTTCCCATCTGTTCTTCCTCCAGGCCGCAGGCGAAGTTCCCATTTTCTTTTTAAAGAAACGGCTAAAATATTCCAGATTCCGAAAACCATTTCTTTCCGCTATGGCAAGTATTTTATCATTTGTATTTTCCAGTTCGTCAAGAACATGCTTCATCCTGATCTCATTTAAAAAATCCACATAATTTTTTCCGGTTTCACTTTTAAACAAGTGTGAGAAATAGCTGGCGCTGATTCCGACAACATTTGATATACTCTCAAGGCTCAGAGCATCCTTATAATGTTCCTCCATGTAATTTTTTGCGTTCAGTATAAGCTTTTTTCTGTCATCACTTCTAACAGGAAAATCCTGTTTTCCCTTTTGCAGCAGTCTGCAATAACTGTTGTAAAGACTCTCCATCTCTGTATTTTTTCTTCTATCCAGAAGCGATATACAAAAGCTGATTCCCAGATAGGAATCTATCGAATGCCGTATTTTCTGTAATTCAATTTCCAGACTGTCCGAGTAACAAGTCAGAGCACAGAAATCCTCCTCGTTGATTTTCACGACAACTGAACGCGGAATATTTCGTTCTACTACATCATAGATAAATTTATATCCAAGTTCATTAATCATTTCATGATCCTCTTTCCTGAGGCGAAACATAATAAGTTTCTTCACCTCTTCAGGAACAAACGAATCTCCATTCTTACATGTCATCTTTTCCCAGCAGGGTTCTTCTCCGCTTATAAAATAATCGCGCAGAATATCCTCCGTTGTTTTTTCTTTTCTTCCTACTTCTTCCGGCCACATCCTTTTCAGATAACTCTGCACTTTTTCCAAAATCCCTGATATTTCTTCCATAGTCATACTGGCTTTCAAAATATATCCACTGATATGATATCCCATCATACTTCTCAACGCCTCAAAATCATTCATACAGGTAATAATAATTATGGCGCAATCCTGATCTATTTCCCTTATTTTACGTATCAGTTCATATCCATCCATACCTTCCATACGAATATCAGTTATTACCAATTGAGGCCGGACTTTACAAAATAACTCATATGCCTCTGTTCCATTATCTGCCTGTACTGACAGCTCCATATCATATTTTTCCCATGGAATTGAATTCTGCAGTCCCAACCGGACTAACAGTTCATCCTCCGCAAATAATACTTTATACATACCCTATCTCACCTTTCTGCTGATATAACTTAAAACAAATGATTGTTAAAATTAATCTCCTGCTATTTTTACTCCATTTTTATTGTATCATCCCCGCTTATACTCATCAATTAAATAAAAGAGGAGAGGCCTCATACATCTTCAGCACACGCTCTGCCAGTATTGGTAACCTTTGCAGTATTCTGCTTAATGACACAGTATACTTTCAGATCCTTTTTCACTTCACCGTACTGTTCATACAGCCGTTTCTTTTCCTCCGTCAGCCGCTTGTACTCCGTTTTCATCGTGGCCAGAGCGGGCAGCTTCTCTTTCCAGCTTGTACCGCGCTGCCCAGCATCCCATTTAGCATAGCTTTTTCCCTTGCTCTGGCCTGGTTCACCATATCCACGTCTCAGAAAATGATGTGATTATGGACATGTCCTTTGTCAATATGGGTAGTCAGCATCTAGGGGGATTTGCCTCGCAACACTTCGTCGACAAGCTTCCGCCAGATTTTATTGCCTGCTGTAACATTTTACGGACATTCACCTGTTATAATAATTTCAAAACCCTAAAGCGAGGAATAATGATATGAAACAGATTTTGATTGTCGAGGACGATAACCTTTTGAATAAAACGCTGGCCTACAATCTGGCGTCTGACGGCTACGGGATTACCTCCGCTGCGAACGCAAGGACAGCCGCCTCTGCTCTGAATTCAAAAGTGTTTGATTTAGTGCTGGTGGATATTAACCTGCCCGATGGCAGCGGTTACGACCTGTGCCGCCTGATCAAACCGAAATACCCTGACACGGTGGTAATTTTCCTGACCGCAAATGATCAGGAATGCGACCAGATACGGGGCTATGAAGCCGGAGCGGTGGACTACATCACAAAACCCTTTTCCATCGGGGCCTTGCAGCGGAAAATCAGTGCCATGTTCGCCATGTTGGAACACCATAAACTGGCAAAGGACATTTACGACGACGGGCGGCTGTTTCTGGATTTTTCGGAGCAAACCGCCAGCTTGAACGGCAAGCCCCTCCCCCTCTCCACTATGGAATTTAAGATGCTGAACCTGTTCTGCAAAAATCCGAAGCAGGTGTTGACCCGCCAGCAGCTTTTGGAAAAGCTGTGGGACGTGGATGAAAAATATGTGGATGAACATACCCTTACCACGTCTATAAGCCGTATTCGCAGCAAGATTGAGGCAGACGGAGAAAACTATATCAAGACCGTTTACGGGATGGGCTATCAATGGATGGGAGGTGAAAAGAAATGAAGCTAAATCGCCTCTCTGTCAAAAGGCTGTGCCTGCTGATTGGGGCCGGGGCGCTGCTCTCCATGTTGGCAATTACCATCACGTTTTATGCCCTGACTGGTAATGAACTGTTTTTTCTTATGGGCGCTGCGCTGATGATCTGCGCCCTGTTTTGGCTATTCCTGCTGGTGCTGTTCTTTGGAAAGCGGCTGTCCCTCTTTACTTCCGAATTATGCCAGACATTGGACAACATGATCAACGGCAGCGCCGAACCGCAAAGGGCCAGTGACAGCGAAACACTCTTTGCCCGGATCAGCCACCGCCTGACCCGGCTCTATGAGATTATGCAGGAAAACCGCTGTAAGGTGGACGAGGAACGCAAGGAGCTTCAAAGCCTTGTATCGGACATTTCCCATCAGGTAAAAACGCCGGTCAGCAATCTGAAAATGGTTACGGACACGCTTTTAACAAAGCCGGTCACCGAACAGGAACGCACGGAATTTTTGCAGGGAATCCGCAGCCAGACGGATAAGCTGAATTTTCTCTTTCAGGCGCTTGTAAAAACCTCCCGCCTGGAAACCGGGGCAATTGTGCTGACAAAGAAAGATGGTTTGTTATTTGATACCCTGGCACAGGCCATGAGCGGGATTGTCTATGCTGCGGAGAAAAAAGGCATTGCCGTCACCGTGGACTGCCCGCAGGATTTACGCCTGTACCATGACAGCAAATGGACAAGCGAAGCCTTGTTCAATCTTCTGGACAACGCGGTAAAGTACACGCCTGACGGGGGAAAAATCTGCGTGACCGTGGAACAGTGGGAAATGTATGTAAAGATAGATGTAAGCGACAACGGCAAAGGAATTTCCGAGTCCAATCAGGCCGCCATTTTCCGGCGATTTTACCGGGAGGAAGAAGTACACGGCGAGCCGGGCGTGGGTATCGGCCTGTTTCTGGCCCGTGAGATCATTACCCGGCAGGGAGGCTATATCAAGGTGGTGTCCGAAGTCGGCAAAGGCTCTGCCTTCTCTGTTTTTCTTCCCAGCCGGTAATGCAAGCGGCGGCCTGCCCTCCATCGGCTGGCCGCCGCCTTTTCAGTCATTTTTTGCCGCCTCGGACATTTCTGTGACATTTGTGGTTTACACTGGCTTCATCAACAGGTGGAAGCCTTGAAAGGAGCATTTCTGATATGAGTATTTTACAGACGATTGACCTTAAAAAGTATTATGGCGTTAAACCCAACATTACCCGCGCTCTGGACGGTGTAAACTTTTCCGTGGAGCAGGGCGAATTTGTGGCCGTGGTGGGAACCTCCGGCAGCGGCAAATCCACGCTGCTTCACATGATGGGCGGACTTGATACGCCTACCTCCGGTAGCGTAATCGTCCGGGGCGACGAACTGGCAAAGAAGAACGATGAAGAACTGACGATCTTCCGCCGCCGCAATATCGGCTTTATCTTTCAGAACTACAATTTGGTGCCGATCTTGAATGTGTATGAAAACATCGTCCTGCCCGTGGAGCTGGACGGCGACACAGTAGATCAGAACTTTATGGACGGCGTGGTGCGTATGCTGGCCTTGGGGGATAAGCTGAAAAATATGCCGAACACCCTCTCCGGCGGCCAACAGCAGCGTGTGGCGATTGCCCGCGCCCTGATTACCAAACCGGCGATTATCCTTGCCGATGAACCGACCGGAAACCTGGACAGTAAAACCAGCGCCGACGTTCTGGGACTTTTGAAGCGCACCAGCGGGGAGTTTCGCCAGACCATCGTCATGATCACCCATAACACCGAAATCGCCCAGCTTGCCGACCGTATTGTGCGGATTGAAGACGGCAGGATCGCCGTCGAAAGGAGATGACCGGAATGACATGGCCTTTTGAAAATGATACCAACTTTTTTGTAAAGAAAATAGCAAAGGCAGACTTGAAAAGCCACAAAATGAAAACTGTGCTTTTAAGTATCATTATTATCCTGTCAACTTTCCTGATGGCCGTTGTATTTATTGTCTTTCTGAACGATGCCCTTGATCGGGCAAATAGTTCTGCTTACCATGCCATGTATCAAGCCGTCTCCCCTGAAACCATTGCAATCTTGGAAACAGAACCTCAATTTGACAAAGTGGGTTTTTATAAGTATTTTGGCAGCAGCACGACAGAAAGCGGACGGGCCAATTATGCTTATATGGATAAAATGGTTATGGATGCGACTGGATGCCATATTCTTGGCGGGACGTTTCCCCAAAAGGAAAACGAAGTTTTAGTATCTAAACAATACTTGAAAATCAGCGGACAATCCCATCAAATTGGCGATATGATAACGCTCTCCTATATTGATAGTTTGACCCACCGCCCAGTGACACGGGATTTCAATATCTGTGGCTTGATAGAAAATGCGGAGCAGGAAAAAGCAAAGCAATACGATTTTTTGTTTTCAGATGCTTACCGGCTTTCCGTGATTCAGGAAAATGCCGATGTGGAAACTTCCCATTTTACAGACCAACGACCGGATACGCTTGACGTGGTTGTATGTTTGAATACGGCATCCTCCAGCATGACGGCAGAGGAAACACTGGAATTACTCAAGGCAATTGGAACCTCTGCCGGAGTAAGCGATTACAATGTTATCCTGAATTATGATTATATCGAGGGTGTAAAATTTGAGCCGACGCAGATTTTTCTGTTTGCCTCCTTTGCCCTGCTGCTTATGTTTGCAAGCAGTTTTGCTATATACAGCATTTTCTATATTTCCGTTACAGACTCTATCCATACATTCGCACAGCTAAAATCGTTAGGGACAACTGGAACGCAATTAAAAGCTTTCTTGCGCGTTCAGGGAAACATTTTGGCAATACGGTGTATTCCTGTCGGGATGCTGCTTGCATTATTCATCGGAATGTTGCTCTCGTCAGGTACATGGATTCTGGAAGACATGGTAATTGCGCTTGCTTCGGGCCTTTTAATAAAATGTGTTATCAGTCTTTCTCTACAAAAACCCTCAAAAATCTTAGCTAAGATTTCTCCGATTGAAGCTATGAAATATGTTGAAGCCAGAGACCAGAAATACCATAAAACCTTACACAAAATTACGCCAAAAAGCCTTGCTGAAAATAGTCTGAGGGTAAATAAAAAGAAAAACAGGATGTCCATAATCTCACTTTCCATAAGCGGGACACTAATTATTGCTATGGCGCTGTTCATTGGTTCCATAAACTTAAAAACTATGATGCTGCAAACCTATCCGCTGAATGAAAACTTCATGATTGGCGTATCATTAGATAATTTTTATGAACGCCTGCCGCAAATAGCAAAGGATAATCCTTTTACGGACGATCTTTTACGGGAAGTGACTCATATTGCCGGCGTTGAAAAAGTAATAAAGGATGAAAGTATCATCGTCCGGGTAAAAGCTCCCATACTCACAGACAGCGATGGAGAACCTATGCGGGAAGTAATAAATTCTATATCGCCTGAACTCATTGAAAATGTGGGAGAAATTGTAGATGGTAATGTGGATTATACAACTTTGGGAACAGATGGCGTCATATTAAACCAGTTTCGGATTGATAGAAGCAATGTCCCAATGGACTTTAGTGTGGGTGATAAAATTACCTTTGAGATCAATACCGGGGATGGCGTAACCGAAAAAGAATTTTCCGTAAAAGGAATTGCCTATTTTCAGGATGTTGGGCTGTTTTATGTATCTCCTGATACTATTCATGAAGTATCTTCTTATAATTGGACAACACATATTTCCGTTTTCTGTGCGCACGATAATGAGCGGGCAGTGCAAAACAGCCTGCAGGAATTGGTCAACAGGAATACAAATCTCACTCTGAAAGTGTATCTGGACGATTTTTCAATGATCGAAAACTGGATGAATGCAATTATGGGCAGTGTTTACGGTGTTTGTTTATTCCTATTCCTATTTGGTATCCTTAATATGGTAAATATACTGATTACCAGCATGATCGTGAGAAAGCAGGAGTTTGCACTGCTGCAGGCTGTAGGAATGAGCGGAAAACAGCTGCGGTCGATGCTTTATCAAGAGGGACTTGGCATAAGTCTGAAATCCCTTTTAGTGTCTGTCATTTTAGGTGTCGTCTGTGGTTATGGGCTTTCTTATCTGGGTCGCGACATTCTTTCTTTTAAGTTTATTTCGTTCCATTTTTCTGTGTTCCCTGTTTTGCTGTTTGGTTTATTGATGATTGGGCTTCAAATGGCAATCAGCTATTCCATTTGCAAAACGATTGAGAAAAAAACATTGACAGAGCGGCTGCGATCAGAATAACGCAATTGACAGTGATTTTCTGCTGAAATGCGTTTAGCTTAGCGGGGCGGCCCTGGCCGCCCCACTGGTTTTCTCTGAAAGATATTGATGATGGTATTGATACCATCATCAAGAAAATTACTGTCAGCCTCGTCTAAGAATCAGCATGGTAATATCATCAAACTGCGGCGCACCCTTGGCAAACAGATCCAGCTCTGCTTTGATGCCGTGCAGGATGCTTTCCAGTTCTTCTCCCTGATGGCTGTTCAGATAGGTCTGCAGCTTTTCCTCTCCATACATCTTCTCATAGATATCGGTGGCCTCCGTCACACCGTCCGTATACAGATACAGGGTATCCCGGCTTTCCAGCTTCAGATGCGCCTCCCTGTATATAATCCCTTCCATTCCCGCCAGGACAAGGCCGCTGCGCATCTTGAGATATGCAAAGCTTCCTTCCGCCCTTCCCAGCAGCGGAGGATTGTGCCCCGCATTGGTATAGACAAGCTCCCCTGTGGAAATCGTCAGGATCCCCATCCATGCCGTTACGAACAATCCGGCTTCATTGTTCTCACACAGTGTCTGGTTTACCGCAGTAAACGCCTGCCCGGGGCTTTCCCCCATCTGGACATGATTTTTAATCAGTGTTTTTGTAATGACCATAAAAAGCGCCGCCGGAACACCTTTCCCGGACACGTCCGCAATGACAATTGCCAGATGATCCGGATCCACCAGGAAAAAGTCATAGAAATCTCCGCCCACCTCCTTGGCCGGCGTCATGGTGGCATAAATATCGAATTCCGAACGCTCGGGAAACGCCGGGAAAATACAGGGCAGCATTGACGCCTGTATCTGTGTCGCCACTGAAAGCTCCGCCCCGATCCGTTCCTTTTCCGCCGTAATCGCTGTTATATCTTCAATATATCCGTTGATATCCTGTTCCATCTGCTGTAACGCCATGCACAGGTTTTCCACCTCATCTCCCGTGTGGATCTCCAGCTTTTCCAGGGCGGACCGGCCATCTTTCCCGCCGGCCTTCTTTTTTTCCTCCACATAGGACACTGCTGCCGCCGCCAGGCTGTTAATGGGTTTTATCACCACGCGGTTTACCAGACCAATAAATAAAAGCACCAGGAGCGTTGTAATAACCAGCATTACCAGACAGATATGGACTAAAAAATCCTGTCTGTCATTCATCACCGCCTCCATGGAAATGTCCGCCATCGCATGGCCCACTACCCTTCCGTCCGCATCTTTTATGGCCACCCCGGCAGAACAGAGCCAGCCATACTCCTGCGTATCCGTGATATAAGCCGGGAAGCTGGTTTCCGGATGTTTAAACACCTGGTAATTCTGTTCATAAATGATATCCCACTGTCCGGTGGGACAGCCGTTTTCCGAGCTGTCGGCGTCCACCAGATATACCCCTGTCTTACTTTCGTCATCCACATAGGTAATATAAAGTGACAGCACGTCGTTGGCTTCTTTTATTATCCCCAGAAGCTCCTGCACGGCCAGGTAATCCTGATCCTTCAACGAGTCATACTGACTGAAATATGCCGCCCGATCCTCTTCCTTTCCAAATACAGGCGCGGGATTTTGGGAATAAATAGCATCCACCTCATCCCTGTATGTTCCCACCCAGCCCGGATCTACCAGCCCGGCGGCAGTGCGGGCCACATCAACAGCCAGCATCTGATAATGCTTATCCATAGTTTCGGCATAGATCCGATAGCTGTTTAAAACAGCCGCTGCGGTAAGGACAAGGGCAAGTACCAATATCACCAATACCGATTTTTTTCCAAGAGATACTTTTTTTCTCACATCAACCTCCTAAATCCTGACCACCAGAGTATTAAAGCCCTGATACCGGCGGTAGAAAAATTCCTCTGCCTTCTCCCGGATTACCAGGATTCCCAGGGCATCCGGATTCACCTTTTCATCCCCTCCCAGCCTGCTCGTATACAGAGAAAAGGGATTAAAGGACACCGCATTGTCGCGGATATGCAAAGAGAAAGCGCCACCTGCCTCCGCAACCAGCGTTATCTGGATATAACCGTCCGTTTCTCCAAAGCCGTTCTGCATAATGGCGGCGCAAAGCTCCTCCACCGTCATGGTTACAAAGTAAATCTGTTTTGCCGCAGCCTCCCACCTTTTACAGAAGCTTTCTATTTCCGAAAGCAGGGAAGAAAGCTCCTCATATTTATTATGAATGGTTGCGGTATAAACCCGTCCCTCCTCAGATTCCTCCTGCCTCCCCGCAGTGTATCTGCAGTATCCTGCGAAAATAAGAAGGGTAAGCACCTCCGTCACCGGATACAGCCACCAGAAGAACCTCCCTCCCCATGCAGAAAAAAGCAGCGTAACCGGAAGCAGCACTGCCGCTCCCCGCAGGATCGTAATCAGGTAGGCTTTCTTCTCTTCCCCGCATGCCTGGTAACAGCCTTCCAGCAAAATACATACTCCCGCCAAAAGGGCACTCACACAATAGACACGCAGCGCATATGCTCCTGTCCTTAAAGCTTTCGAATCCGTAATCCCGAAAACAAGGCAGATGCTCTGGGGAAAACAGGCTGTCACCAATGCCACCATGCCTCCCGCCGTCAGCCCCCGGGAGAGCGCCAGCCGCATGGTACACCTTCTGCCGGGGCGGTTATGCTCCCCGCAATAGGTGCTTAACAGCGGCTGCGCCGCTTTCACAGCGCCGTCATACAGATAGATAATCAGGAAGGATACGTTTTGAACCACGTCAAACACTGCAACCCCAACGCTTCCCATGCTCCGCAGCAAAACACGATTAGCGCACAACAAAAAGACCATGGAAAAAAGATACTGCGAGGAGGAAGCAAAGCCCGCCTTAAAACAACTGAGGCTTCCTTTCGAGTCCGGACAAAACGGTAGGAGCCGGAGGCTGTGGGTTTTCCCGGAAAATCCCGGCAGGTAAACACAAATGGAAATCAGCTGTCCTGCCAGCGTCGCCCAGGCTGCTCCCGCAGCTCCCCCATCCAGAAGCAGGACAAAAACCACATTCAGGACAATATCGCTTAAGTTTCCCACCGTAAAACCAAATCCGGCCAGCTTTTCACTGTCGTCGTTGCGCAGAAAATAGTTCATGACATAAGCGGTAAAAAATAACGGCATTCCCGACAGAATGATCTGTAAATAGGTACGGCTCACCGCAAAAAGCGCTCCGTCTGCTTCGGTTGTCCCCAGCAGTGCAAGAAGCGGCGTCATAAACAGATTGGCTCCGATACTCAGCAGGGCGCTTATAATAAGCGCCGCTGACAGTATCCCCTGAAACCCTCTAATTCCCTCCTCCTTTTTTCCCTTTGCCATCAGGCCGGAAAATCGAATGGCCCCGCCCAGTCCCAGGCCATGCATCAGCACATTCATCACCATAAAGGAAGGAAGCGCCAGGCTGATGGCCGCAAGCCCCGTTACGCCCATACGCTGCCCAACTACAATGCCATCCATCATATCCCCAAAAGCAAGGCCGCATGCGGAGATGATGGCCGGAACGAACTGTTTCCGAAATATTTTTTTCGTAAAGTAATCCTCATGCTTCCGTTCCAATTGCAGCCGCCCTCCCTTCATACATCCGAAGCAGCCCCACAGGCCGCATCCGCTGTTTCATCCGACGCAGCCCCTCGATCCCCAGATCCTCTTCTCCATTTACCAGTGAATATTTCTCCGGCAGAAAGGAGCAAAGCGCATGCCGTGTATATTCGGACATACCCGTTATGTAGCAGCTTTGTTTGCCCAGGCTGATATCAAACATATTTTTTCCAATGGGATATCCCGCCATCACCGCTCCCGGAGCTCCGTCAACCCGCACCAGAATTCCTGCCCCCTCCAGCTCTTCCCAATAGGTAAGCATTGTCACGGAGGCGTCCGTATCCCGCAGGCCGTCCAACCCTTCCTCCCGTTCCTTCTCCTTCCATCCCGAAACCAGGGAAAGCGCATCCGCCAGGTTTTCTGCGCCCACAGGCTCCCATTCCAGCAGGTGGCCGGCAGTAAGCCTGTGGATATACTTACGGGCCGCAAGGAACCCCTTCCCATTCATTTCCTGCTGCTCTTTTCTGTCATAAATATATTCATGGTCGGATTCCCGTTCCCTGATTTGGAACCTTCCCGGGAATTCCTGTTCCAGAAATTCCGCGTCCTCCCGGCGCATATAACAAAAAAGCAGTCCCTCACCATCGAGGCACCTGCAGATAAAATCCCTTACCGCGGTTCTGCCGCCACAGGGGAAAAACCATGCGTTCTCTCCCTGCATCCGACACTTCACGGCAAATAAATTCTCTTCCAGATATACGGACAGCCCCATCTCCTTCTGCCACATAAAAAGGGACGCAAAAGCATGGGAAGCTGTAATATGGCCGTTTTCGTACCGGATTCCTTCTATGGTATCCTTCATGGAAAGTGTGAGAGGCATGGTTCGTATATTCATAGCTTCCTTACCCTCCTGGCAACGATTGTTCCCCCACGTACCGGCAGCCCTTTTTCCCCTCCATACACAGCCGGATATGCCCTTCCTTCCATCACACCATAGATCTCATCCCGGTTTCGATAGATACATTCATAACCATAGAAAGCCCGCAGGATACGATCTGCTTCGGAAACATCCATATCAGGCGTAACCGGATAATTGCTTTCCTCCGGACAGGGCCAGTATTCCCCCTCTCCCTGGGGACGCGCCATTTCATACAGATGACAAAAATCAGACGCCAGCTCCGCCATCATACCGGGAAGCAGCGTCTGTAGTCTGGCCGTCAGGGTCTGCAGGGTGTCCTCCGGCATCACCGGCACTGCCTTCTGCGACAGAATATCCCCCTCGTCAAAGTCATCCGTCATTTTATGTATGGTTATCCCGCTTTCCCTTAATCCCTCCAGGAGAGTGACCGGCATGGGCCAGGCTCCCCTTCCTTTGGGCAGAAGAGCGGGATGAATATTTACCATGGGCAGCTTTTCATCCACGGGAATACGATAATAATATCCGCAGCAGATAAGCGCATCGATTCCCGCTTCCTTCCATCGTTTTACATCCTCCCGCGTAATCTTTCCAATGAGAAGGGGTATCGAATGCTCCTTTGCAAAGGCGCAGGTGCGCAGATTAAATTCCGTCTCATTATCCACAGGGCAGCTGACGATTTCGCACACCCGGCAGCCGGCCTTTACAAGCGCCGGCAGTGCCTGATACAGCGTATCAATTCCTACATATACAATCTTCCAGTTCATGATTACCAGATGCTGACCCTTTCTTCCGGCGACTTATACATTCCGTCTCCCGGAACAACACCATATGCTTCATAGAATTCAGGCATGGAAGAAAGAACCGCATTCACTCTTATCTTTCCGGGAGAATGAGTATCGGAAAGCATTAACATTTTCGTAGCATCCGGCGTATACTTTACTGCCCAGATCCATGCATACTGATTATACAGGGCTTTCCTGTCCACCCCTTCTGTACAGGCGATTTCCGTTATGGCGGACACGCCTCCCAAATCCGCAATATTCTCTGTCAAAGTCTGCTTTCCGTTCACCTGTAGTCCCGCATTTTCATAACCATTGTAATATTCAACTACCCTTTGTGACAGCTCTTCAAACTTCACCAGATCTTCCTGGGTCCACCAGTTTCTGTAATTCCCTTTAGAATCATACTTGGCTCCGGTGTTATCAAAGGCATGGGTAATCTCATGCCCTATCACCGTACCAATTCCACCCCAATTTTCTTCGGCAGACGCATTCTTATCATAAAACGGAGACTGCAGTATTCCTGCCGGAAAATAAATGGCATTTTCACTGGGCATGTAAAATGCATTTACCGTAAAGGCATCGGCTTGTTCCCATTTCTTCCGATCTGTGGGTTCCTCTCTTTTTTCATAGGAATCCTGAATGGAAATTCTGTACAGATTCAATACATTATCAATCAGGTTTCCCCCTTCTGCGGGAGAATAGATACGGACAGCATCCATATAGGAGGGCCATTGATCCGGATATCCCACCTTAACTGTCATGCTGTTAATTTTCTTAACCGCCTCCACTTTTGTGGCATCCTGCATCCAGTCAAGCTTGATAATTCTTTCCCTGTATACGTCCAGCACCTGTTTTACCATGTTTTCCACTTCAATTTTGGATTCCTTATCAAAACAGTTTTCCACATAGACCTGGCTGCAGAAGTCATTCAGCACCGTTTTTACCAGCGAAAGGGAAATCTTTTCCGGTGATTTTGCAGTAACGGTTCCCTCCTGCGCCTGCTGGAAATCTCCCAGCGCATTCTGGGATTCCATATCCGACCAGTCGGAACAGATATAATAGAATATCGTCTTCACATATTCCTTCAAGAGGGAAAGATTTCCATCTGTCATCAGGCTGCCGAAGCTGGCAAGATATTCAGGTTCACCGACAATAATTTTGTTATTTTCCTGCGCCTCATAAAGGCTGCAGAATAAATCCATCGGCAGGCCGCTGCAGAAGATTTCCTTCAGGTCTGAAACCTGATAGGCATGATAAAGCTTTTCAGGATCATAATATTCCTGTATTTCATAGGTAGCGGCGGAAAGCGTCCTGCATAGAGTACAGATCTGATCCGCCAGGGCATCCGCGTCCTCTTTTGTTTTTCCGTTTATCTGATGCAGTGTGGATATAAAGCTCCTGGCCGCCTCCCTGACAGAAAGGCTGTAATCATCCTCACCAAACCAATATTCCTTACTTAAAAAAGCAGTGCCCGCCGATACATAAAGTACCTTTTCATCCACGTTCTTCGTATCCACGCCATAGCCTGCCGAAAACAGTGTGCCGATTCCATAGGTTCTGTCCAGCTTCATGACAACTGAAAGCAGCTCCTCCATGTTCTGCGCACGGTCAACGTCGGCTAAAAATTTGTTTCCGACCGTACCATAACAATAAGCGTTTCTCGTATCCGCATCCATAGCGCACAGATAGAGCGCGCCCAGCTGATATTCCTTGCTGTTTTTATCATAGGAATCTATGTTATCTGCGTAATTTATAATATAGCCTTTAAGCTCCTCATCCACCTTATTTCTCAACTGATAAAACCAGCCGGTTCCCGATGCATCATCGTTAATTTTCATCCCGGCAATTAATTTTGCATCCACCGCTTCATAGAAATCCTCCCTGGCCTGACCGGGATCGACGCTTTGGGGAGCAGCATCCGCAGTCAGCGGAGTCAGAAGCATTCCAAAACTTAGGACTATGGCCATCAGCCATGAGAATACCCTGTTTTTATTCATAATTTGAACCTCTTTTCTCTTTCTGTGTTTCTATTCGTTTTATGTGACTGCTTCATTACTTCACGATCACTGTTTGTTTTATATCAATCTCCCGCTTTTCTTTTCCGGGTCGACAATAGCCCGTACCCGTAGAGGATTGATAGGGTGATCTGTCATTAAATTTACTATCCACCGCGCCATACGCTCCAGTACGTTGGGTTTCTTATAAATATTCTGTAAATAATCATCCACATCCACATAAGGATATAAATGACGTCCCACCGTCAGCATCGCCATACATCTGATTCCCATATCCTCGGTAAGCACCTGGGCCACCCTGTCCGCGGAATATTCCTGGGACCGGCTGTACATCGGCCCCACCAGCGGTATTATTCTGGCGAACAATATGCTGAAATTATGTAACAGGGTTGGATGGTTAAAATATTGATGTCCAAACTCATGAGCCATAGTAAAATAGACTACGTCAAAATCTTTATTTTCCATATACGCAATGTCGACAATTTCCGCATTCAACTGTATATATCTTCTTCCCAGAACCCATGATGCAAAAGCATTGAGTATCCCGTTTTGCTGAGTTATGTAGACCTCCGGGACTTTTTTCAGACCCAGCAGTCTGGCAAACTCCACGCTTTTTTCATAAATTTCAGGAAAATTCTTAGACGTTACTTTAACCGAATAAGATAGCTCTTTTGCATAAGCCTGATATAATACGCATAAAAAAAGCACAATTATATAAGCTATCATCAAAAAGGCGAATCCTTTATCCAATCCCTCTAACAAGTCGGAAATGTCAGCATTCTCCACTACTTCTGAAAAATCATCAATATTGTCCACTACGATAGTTACTATTATAATGCCCAGCCAAATTATACTATTGATAGCAAACATCACCCAGTAAATGGGTCTTTCTCCCTTATGTCTGACCTTGCGGATTTCCCTGCGGACTTCATTTGTTGTACGCTCCATATTTTCCTCCTTCTGCTGTACCTTGACAGTTCTGTTACTACGCTTCGATTTTCATGATATCAGTAAATCCCGTGGCTTCAAAAACCTCTGCAATTATCTGGTTGGGATGGCGTACCACCATGCTCCCCTTCCGTGAATTCATCAGCTTCTGAGTCATAAGAATCACCCGCAGCCCAGCGCTGGAAATGTAATCCAGATCCTTAAAATCAAAAATAACCTCGCTGAGCTCCTCTGTAGCGGTAGCCTTCACCGCTTCCGTCAGCTCCGGGGCCGTATTAGTATCCAGCCTCCCTGTCAGCTTAAATTCCATACTTCCACCGTTTTTCACCTTAGTAATCTCCATTTTGCTTCCCTTCCGCGCTCTTAAACGCCTGTTACTATAATTATGCTAACAATCTTAAACCTCCTGTTTTTTCTTATCATGGACTGCCGCTTCTTTGCTCCTGTCAGATTGTTTTTTTCAGCGTCAGAATGTTCTGGCCGCCTTTATAAGCATAGGAAATCTGATCCATGGACTTTTTTACGAGTAAAATGCCCAGCCCTCCGATTTTTCTTTCCCCGGCCGGCAGGGTGGTGTCCGCCTCAGATACAGCAAGGGGATCAAAGGGACGCCCGTTATCCAAAAACTCCAGTATCACCTGAAGAGGATTCCCCTCCACGCTGCAGATGATGGTCGCTTTCCCAATCCCCGGTTTATATGCGTAGTGCGCAATATTTACATATATTTCTTCCGCTGCCATGGAAATCTGCATCATAGCCTTTACCGGACAGCCGCTTGCTTCCAGCTCCTGTTCTATAAAACTCTGTACCTTTTCCAGATTTTCCAGCGTAGCATCCACAGTAATTGATTTCATCTCTTCATTTCCCCTGCTTCTTAATAGTCTCTATAGCTTTACAATTAAATTATTCAGACCAATCGTATTTCTGTAATCCGTACCTACAGAGATTCTCTTCACCAAACGAATACCTATATTCTTGCATGGATCCGCATCCTCCTGAAGCTTTTCCAGCGGATTGAAGGGTATGCCGTCATCCCGTATCCTGAAAATCAGCTGTTCTTTCTTAATCAGTACTCTGATATCAATAAAATGTTTTTTTCCATCAGTAAATGCATGCTGCACCACATTCCCGGTCATTTCTTCTATGCACAGAGAAAGATGATGCGTTCTTCTTTTATCAATCCCTTGCTTCCTGCAGAATCTACCAATATTTTCAGAAAGAATAATCACCTTATCCATATCATTTTCCAGTGAAAGTGAAAGCTGCTGTTCCTCCGGTACGCCAAAATCCTCCGGCAGAAGAAGGAAATCCTCCAGGGAACGGGGGAAATGTCTCTTCTTCCATGCAACCACACCGGTTAATGCCATTAGCATGGCTCCTTCTCCCAGCAAAAATGAAATCCAAACGCCATCCGTTCCAAACACAGGTGATAAAATACCTATAAACAACATCATAAAGAAAAAGTTATCCCCCACGCACATGAAGTTGGCCATAGGCAGATTCCCGGCACTCTGGTAATAATTCAGGAAAACCAGATTAACGGTATACAAAGGGAGGCTCAAAAGGAACCAGAACATAACCCTCACAGCCATAGAGGCCGCCTCAGGATTATCCCTGCCAAACATCATCACCAGAGGCTTTAAAAACAACAAGCTGGCGGCACAGACAATCACCGTAAGCAGCACTCCCGTTTTTATTGATACTCTGACGGAATCCTCCAGGGTCCTCTTGTCTTCTTCTCCGTAAAAAATTCCGCTGATCAGCAGCGTAGTCGCTCCTATCCCTGTACAGATGGAACCAAGAATGGAGTTCAGGCTGTTCTGTATGGAGAATGCAGTCAGCGCAACATCTCCGGTCAAAAGCATGAGCACATGATTGGTCAGCGCCGTCCTTGCTGTAATGCAGATTTTATTCAACGCATTGGGAAAGCCTGTTTTTCCAATAGTACATAGTTCTCTGAACGGATTTTTCACCCTGACAAAACGAAGAGAATTGACGGGCTTGAAAAAATGGATGAGACATATGAAAACCGCTGCAAAATAGCTGATGGAAGTGGCCATTGCCATTCCGAACATGCCCAGATGGAAGAAAAGTACGTTACAAAAATCCAGAGTGATGTTAATAACCGTCATCACAATAATACTGTAAAGCCCCAGCCTGGGAGAACCATCCGTTTTGGTAAAAGCCATCAGCACCTGAGAAATAATGATAGGTAAGGCTCCCGCTCCCAGCCCCCGGATATAAGCGGCGGCCAGAGGCAGGATTTCTCCTTCCGCTCCCAGGAATCCGGCGGCGGTTTCCGGGAAAATAAGGCAGGCAGCTGCGCAAATCAGGGCCGCAGCCCCGGCACAGATAACCGCAATGGTAAATACTTCATTTACCTTTCCCGGCTGATCCCTTCCGATATATTTACCGCACAGACTGATGCTTCCATTGCTGAAAACACCAGCCACTGCCGAAAAAAGAATAAACAAGGGACTGACGATTCCGAAAGCCGCCATGGATGCCGAACCCAGGAAATTGCCAATCACAATCCCGTCTACCATCATACCTATCGTAGCCGCCGCCATCGCGGCAATGGAAATGGAGAGGTATTTTCTGAAAACCTTTTTCGTTATGTAATCACTGGTCATGTCCTATTTTCTGTTCCTTCCTGGTCCAGCATATCCAAAAGTCCTGTCATGGCTATCACTTCCCCGACATCCTCATTTACTCCTGAAAGAGAAAGCTTTGCAAAGTTTTTATATGCCTTCAGCAATACTCTGATTCCCGCACTGCTTATATAAACAAGCTCCGTGCAGTCCAGCTTCAACCTTTGCGTCCCATTTTCCTTCAGCTGCATAATCTTTTTTTCCGTTTCCGGAGCTGTCAGAGCATCCAGACGCCCCTCCAGATAAACGATGGCTTCCGCCCCTTCTCTGCTTTCTTTCCAGTGCTGTTGCGAATCCGTTTCTCCCGAGGCAAACCCCGCCTTGAATGCTCCTGCCTGCCTCATTATCATATCGAAGCCATCCAGCACATTTTCCTGCATCAGCGGGAAGATTACAAATTGCCTGGCCTTCTCCAGATCTGATACGATCCCGCTGCTGCGTATCCTGGATAACGACACTGCCATAATGCTTGTCCGGTACTCTATGAACAGCTCAAGAAGCTGCCAATGCTCTTCGGGAAGCTTCAGATGCAGCTCATAGCCGGTTCTGAAATAAGGAAGGATATCCTCATTCAGCGCATCTCTCCTGCATTTTTCCATATGGTATCCATTCATAAGCCAGGTGATGCAGGCAGAGGCAATATCATACATAAAATAACCATAATTACATTCGTCAAAATCAAAAATCCAGATATTATTTCCGTCCACAAAATAATTATTGGAATGGAAATCTCCGTGTATCATCCCAAACCAGCGCGGGTCCTCAGGAACCGCCTTCACTTTTTCATAAATTCCGTCGATCCGCTCCATCAGATCAGCCGGAAGATTTTCCCTTGCATATGCAAAAGACGGCGCCTGCTTTTCATACCATTTTTTTCTTTTATAACTAATCCCTGCTTTTGCGCTGTCGGCGCCGGCAGCATGGATACGTCCCAGCAGATCTCCCACGGCAATGAAATGCATGGCATCCAGATCTGTAATCTCCCGTACCGCTCCCCTTGCTGTCCGGAACATGGCCGCCCGATAATGAACACCATCGATCTCAAATTCCTCTACAATATGATTTTTCAGGGAAGGAAAGGGTTCACATACAGTTTCGCTGAACTGTTTAAGATCATCCACCCACAGCACCTCACTCATCGTTTCTTCCCTTGTTTTCACGGAGCCGATGCTGACACGGATCATATGCGGCTCTCCCGGAAAAATAAATGCATAATTCTGTGTTGAAAAGAAACATTTTGCCTTATTGATATCCAAACCGTAACATTTCAGCAGTTCTTCTCTGAGTACCTGTAATTCTTTTTCCAATTTATTTTACTCCTTATATTCCAAAAGCTGATTTTATTGGATTTGCAAGCTCCCCGGCAATGTCTGCAACGTCTGCTTCAAATATAAAATAATCGCATTCTGCATGGACATCGTTCATAACGTAAATTGCAACGCCCGTATCTGTTAAAAAATAATTATAAATTTCATCTGTTCCAAGCACATAATCTTTAAATGCCTGTTCTGCCTTGGCTGCCAGTTCATCAGGCACATCGTCACTCGGCAGAGTCAGCTTAAACATTTGGATCTGCTCCTGTGTAAAAGGGACCGCATTCAGAGCGCCAACCGGCTCTCCGGTCGTAACATCAAATGTCTGCGCACTTACCTCATTGACAGAATATGCCGCACCCTCGGCTGTCACATTTAAATATCGCTGTACACTGAGAAGTTTTTCCCCTACAAAGGCATATGTCGCCGTACCGTAATATTCGGTCCTATCAGCTTCGCTGTCCACACCGTTGGTCCACTGCCACAAGTAAAACTCCATAATGTTCTCATTGAGTTTTCCCTGAATAATATCATATAGATCTGCAACCTGGATATACTCTACCTCTACATGATCAGCAGTATAAGTTTCCAGATTAAATTTAACATTATCATAATCATCTTCTATAGCAGACCCCAATGTCTCAGATTCATTTTGCCCCTCCGCCGGGATGCTTGTTTCCACCGGCGCTGCAGGCTCGGAGATATCCGCCTCTGTTTCAGAATGCGTATAGGCAGCGGAAGTTTCCCTTTTTGTATTTTCCCCGGAGCAAGCCGGCAATACCGCGCAAACACAGAAAGCCATAAGGATTGTCATCAGTGTTTTCCGGTTTCGCACATTCTTCATTTAAACATTCCCTCCATAAGTGGTATTTTTACCAAATGATCAATCTGTCCTCGGGGGCCAAATACATGCCGTCTGATTCCGTTACGCCAAAAGCCTTATAAAATTCATCAAACTGCTGCACCGGCACATTGGTTCTTTGATAATCGAGCGGATGCGGATCCCCTTGAATTTGGCTCAATTCAACACTATAGAGGGAAACAGAAGTATTCATTTTAGCGTAATATTCAAAAAATTTGGCATAATCAAAGTTTTCTTCTTTCTCAGCCATCTTAAGCGCACATTGTAAGCCTGTCATGTCCGCAATCATTTCACTGTCTATGTTGCTTCCATTCGCATAATAATCATCCATAATCAATATACCGTCCAGGTACTGGTCCATCTTCTTTACTCTTTCGTTGAATCCGGCAAAATCTTCCTCCGGCCACCAGTTATTCAGATTTCCTTCCAAATCATACTGGGAACCATTGCTGTCAAACGCATGGGAGATTTCGTGACCAATCCAAAATGCACCGAGAGACGCATACAGTTCCTCAACAGGCATATCGGAATAATAAAAAGGACTTCCCATCATCCCTACAATCATATTTATGGAATTATCCGAATTACTGTAAAAAGCATTGCACTCCAGCACACATAAGTCGTCGGCCCACATTTCTTTATCAGGGGCAGTTCCCAGTAGATTTATCGCCAGATCCATATTATATTTTCCGATTTTTTTCAGAGCCTCATAATAAGAGAGTCCGTCAATATCAAGCCCGGAATAATCCTGCCATTTATCCGGCCAGCCCACATGGACTGCCATGGAATCCAGTTTTTTAAGCGCATAAGCTATTGTTTTCGGTGTTGCCCAGTCATTTCCCGACAAAATCTCATGATAAGTATCGATTACCCTATAACACATATCCTCAACCCGCTGACGATCCTCCTCAGAGCTGTACATCTTAATATATTCCTTAGACAGGGAATCCGGCAGAATACTTTTTACAAGGGAAAAGGCTTTTTCCTCCAGAGGCCTGTCTCCTGATGAGCCGTAATATTGATTGCTCAGTTTCGTCACGGTCTGCATCGTATCTTCATCAAGTGCGCTGCTTTGATTCAAAACAAATTTTACCAGAATATAATTTTTGAGCATTGTTGCATTCTCTTTTGTAAATATCCCGTCAAGGCAGCGGATATAATCCGGATCTGTGACAATATATCCGCCATCATAGCCGAGTTCATTCGCTTCTAATACTTCTTTCAGCGGATATGTATTTACCAGTTCCGTTAGTTCTTCCAATGTCATTACATTATTGACTCTCTCCATAAAATCCGAACGCATGCTTTCCTCGTCCGTATAGATATGAGGGGCCAGTTTCCGCTCCAATTCGATGGCATCCTGAAAACATGTAAGCGCATTCTCTCTGTCCATGCCAAGGCGATCCATCATGTATATGAAAATCTCCTCATTGAAATCATGAAGCAGTGTGCCGTATTCATTCTCCTCCAGATAATTCGCTGAATCACTCATGATAAGGCCCGGGGAAGAAATCCATACATAATATGAGTCTGCATCAGAAATACCGGTGCTGATGCTGACACCCATCAGATTTTCCACTTCATATTTGAGATCGGGCTCCAAATACAGTGCCTTAATATCGTCCAGGCTTTCTGCTGCAAGAATTTTTTCTACGCTTCCCTTAATCGGATCATATCCGGCCTTATTTCTCGCATCCACATCCATATACAGATCAAACATTCCCTGTACCAGCTTGGCATCATGACCAGGCAAATCATTTCCGTCGAGCATCTTTATCGCTTTTTCCATGGTGTCCTTTGCAACCGCAGAATAATTTGACCAACTATAATAACCATCGGGAAGTTCCGTATCCAATATCCAGTCTTTATTGACAAACAAATGAAAATCCTGCTTCGGGTCTGTTGGAGTATCTTTGGTTACATTTCCAATCAGGCAGGAATTCAGCCATGGAGTTCCATTCGCATGGTTGCCCTCCTCTGCAGTCTCATCCATCACTTGGGCTTCTTCTGATGCAGCCTCTGAGTTTTGCGCTGCCGCAGACACTTCCGTATCTGTTGCTGCTTCGCGGCCCGCAACAGCGGCAGTATCCGTATGTGCCGCTCCGCAACCTGCAAGACTACTGATTAGTATGGACAGTACCAATATACCTGTTGCTACTTTCCTTTTCATATTTGCTCTCCAATCTTTTTTGTTCTTTGTCCGTATTCTCCATCATGAAACCCAAAAAGCTCTTTCAGATTTACACCTCCTATTATGTGAATCGTTCTTTTATTAAGCAACACACCTTCCGAAAACTATACTTTTTATTCAGAAATCAATTCACAAAAAAGCAAAACTGAAGCCTTGTAGACGTTACCTTCTTGTGAAAAGCGCACTGTACCATGATATTTTTCCGCCACAGCCTTAACCGAATTCTGCCCGATACCGCAAGCCTGCCTGATCCCTTTTCTGTCATATGATTTTTCTTCTACGGAGTTATCGACGGTTAATATCAGCTTGTTATTCTCAATACCGCATCTGGCAAAAATAAAGCGCCTGCCGCTGGACTGTCCTATGACACTGTGTTCCGCGTTCTCAAATAAATTACCGAATACAATCGTCAAATCCGTATCTTTAATGCCTGTATCTGCAGGAAGCTCCAGCTTTACATCCACCTCAGCCCCTGCTTCCTTTGCCTGCTGAAGATAATACCTCACCAACACATCCACTGTGTGATTGCCGCATACCTGAAGTTCATTTTCAAAGGGAAGATTTTGTCTGTATTCTGCCAGATAGGCTGCAAGACCATTCATATCATTCTGCTCTATAAAAGATGTCATCGCTGTCAGATGATGACGCAGGTCATGCCTTAATGCCCGTGATGTTTCGATACTCTCTGTAAGCTGCAGGTAGCTTTGGACCTGCACTTCCATTTGCTGTTCCATCGCTGCTACGCTGGTTTCCAGACGAATACGACGAGCCGCATTCAAAACCAAACGCACATTGATAAAATAAGTCACAAGTCCCGTAGCGCTAATTAATAAAAATATACCGATGGCCTGTTCCTGGGGAATTGCCGTATTATTTCCCATATCGTTAAAAATTACTGTCACAATAAATATCAATATCGGTGAAATACACAAAAGCCAGAAATCACGGTTGCGCAGCTCCTCCATGGCTTCCCTGAGCTGATGCACAAAAAAATACCATATGGTGGGCATAAGCACTGCTGTTATCAAAAGAATTACAAGGCTGTAAGCAAGATTACTTTGTAAACTAATCCGTTCTCCGGGATAAAAAGGCCTCAGCAAAATAGCTGCTGTATAATTTATAGCTGTGGATACCGCCTGTACCAGAAGAAATATGTATAATATTTTAACCGGAGCTACCCTGAACCCCCATAAAAACAAGCCGAACATAACTGCATATAATATGAGAAACACAATACTGCTGTGACAAATATAATTTTCATTTTGCAGCTGAAAAAAGAAATTGCATAAAAAGAAGAAAATACTGACTGTTGAAATCACAAAGACCATCACAGCACGGCTGACTCTTCTTTGAGGATAAAAAGGAACACAGCATATTACAAACCAGGGTACCGTGCAAATAAATCGGCCAATACTCAGTAACACTGCCCCTTGCATATCAATCCCTCCTCCGCATTTTCTCAAACAAATAGCTTTCATAATTCTCACGCATCCGGGTCCGTTCTGCCTGACGCATAGGAATCTCTGCATCATCTATTGTATAGAAAAAGTTTTTATCAACTCTATTTACCAAATCCATATTAATCAGGAAGCTGCGGTGACAGCGCAGAAATCGTGGGTCACTCAGAAGCTGCTGCAATTCATCCAAATGAATATAACTTCTCACATCTTCTGACTTCAGATGCAGCCAGCATACTTTATCATTTGACTCTGCCCAAATCAATTCTGAGAGAAGAATCCTCCTCTTTTCTCTGTTTACCACAATTTCAATATAACGTTCTGCCTTTCCCATCTGCTTAATGCAGCGTTCCATCGCTGTCCTGACATCCGTTTTTTTGTATGGTTTTACGAGATAATGTACAGCCCCCACTTCAAAGCCCTCCGCGAAATAATCCCTGCTGGAAGTGACAAATACAATTGCCGCTTCTGTTCCCCTGGCACGCAGGGCTCTGGCTGTATCCACGCCGTTGGTTTTAACCATGAATATATCCAGGAAATAAATCTGAAAAGATAACTTCTGAGCCGCCGCAAGTAATGCTTCTCCGCTTTCATAGGATAAAATCTCCGCACAAATTCTGAGTCTCTCCAATTCTGTATTCAGATATTCAAGTAATAACTGCCTGTCATTTTTCTGGTCTTCACAAACTGCAATGAGCACAATGCATCCTCCATTTCTTTTCCTCTTCTTTCAATGACATATTTTCAAGATTCATGGTTTCAAATTATTGGTAATGGTGTTTCTCTCTCTCAGTTCAGCCCACCTTCAAATTAGTACCACATATGTACAAAAGCTTTCTGCCCTTAATTGTATTAAATATGTATTTAATTTTAATTAATGGACACTTTTTCTTAGTTATTATGCACTTAATACAATTTTTAATCAACTAAATTGGCGAAAACAATATACTTAATGTCGAAATCTATTAACTTATCTTTTAAGAAAAAAATTAAATTCAGCACTTTCATATTGTTCTCTATTGTTCTTAAAAAACGGCCTAAAATCAGTCCGCTTCCATGAACTCAGATACAACCTGAACAAGTGCTTTAAGCCCCCGGCATAAGCATAAAAGATATCAAGAAATGGCTGGGGCACAGCTACTCTCTTCCCTGAATATTTATACTCACTTAGATTATAGAAATAAGGTTTCCAGCACAAATGCAATTATAGGGATTCTTCCTGTAAGAAATGAAAAAGGACCCTTTCCAGCGGCAGACTGAAGAAAGAGTCCCTTCATAAAATAGTACGGGTAGCCGGACTTGAACCGGCACAGTATCGCTACCGAGGGATTTTAACTCCGCTGGAAAAACACGAACAATATATGTTGGCAGCATAAAACTGCCACCAGTTTTCGTCTGGTGGCAGAAATAATTTTTTGTCTTTGTCTACTTGACGGGAAACAGTTCATTTTGCAGCATACGGGCAAATTTCATATAATCATCCAGCGTAGAGACAAGCCCTGCTCCGCCGGATGCAAAAGCAGGTTCACGGGACATATCGTTGCGGATGCCCAGATGGCTGCCTGTATACCTTACCAGCTTCCTTTGCCCGTCCTGTGTCCTTATACTTTCATACACGTTCGTAAGTCTGTGTTGTTTTTCCTGAGGTATCCAAAACGCCGTATCCTCCATCCCCAGCGGTTCCAGAATCTCTTTTGCATACATAAATTATACATACAGTATTGCTTAAAAAAAATATCCGTTTCTTGCATTATCTGCTCATTTCTGACTATATACTGCTGTCCGGGGTATCACAGGAGATGCCGCATATTTGGCGGTAAGCTTTTCCTGCCTGTCATAAATGCCTGGTGCCTTAGACCCTTTACTTTATCCCAATGGTTGGCCCTTTTGTCTTTTTTGTTCTAAAAGAGGCCGATTCTGGAAAATACTTCCTGGTAGGCCTCCTCTGCTCCGCCCATATCCCGCCTGAAACGGTCCTTATCCAGCTTTTCTTTGGTTTTACTGTCCCACAGCCTGCAGGTGTCTGGGGAAATTTCATCCGCAAGAAGGATCTTGCCATCAAATCTTCCAAATTCCAGCTTGAAATCAATTAGCTCAATGCCTGCGGCCGCAAAGAAATTTCGCAGCACCTCATTGACCGCAAAAGCAGTCTCCGTAATTTTTTCGATTTCCTCTTCGGTAGCCAGATTCAACGCCAGCGCATACCAGTGATTGATAAATGGATCCCCCAGTGCATCATTTTTATAGGAAAATTCCACTGTTGGACATTTTAATGTTCTGCCCTCTTCAATGCCCATGCGTTTTGCGAAGCTGCCGGCGCCCACATTGCGGACAATAACCTCCAAAGGTACGATTTCCACTTTTTTCACAAGAGTTTCCCTGTCATTCAGCTCCTTTACAAAATGAGTGTGAATCCCGTTTTTCTCCAGCAGTTCAAACAGGAGATTGCTCATTCGGTTGTTAATGGAACCTTTTCCGTCAATCGTCCCTTTCTTCTGTCCGTTAAAGGCGGTAGCATCATCCTTGTAGCTGACAATCACCATGTTTGGGTCATCAGTTGCGAAAACCTTTTTTGCTTTTCCTTCATATAACTGTTCTCTCTTTTCCATGACTGTCTCCTGTTCTGATTTGCACATTTTATATTGTTCCTTAAAGGCCTGTATAGCCCATCAGAGATTCGTCGATCCGGGCAGCGGCTTCTGTACCTTCTGCGATAGCCCAGACCACCAGGGACTGTCCTCTGTGCATATCGCCTGCAGTAAAAATTCTGGTGTTTTCGGTACAATAAGAACCGGGAGCTGTCTCCACATTCGTCCTCCCGTCTAATTTGACACCAAAAGTTTCTGCACTGTAACTCTCGCTGCCCAAAAAACCTGCTGCAATGAGCACAAGATCTGCAGGAATTTCTTTTTCGGTTCCGGGGACGGGCTCCATGCGCATCCGGCCCGTCTTTTCGTCACGTACGGGCGCCAGCTGTACTGTTTTGGCTCCGCATATATCTCCCTTTTTATTTTTCAGGAATTCGGTAACCGTCGTCTGATAAATTCTTGGGTCATGGCCAAATCGGTCAATCGCTTCTTCCTGCCCGTAATCAGTCTTTAACACCTTTGGCCATTCCGGCCAGGGATTGTTGGCCATCCGCCCTGCGGGTGCTTTCGGCATCATTTCCAGCTGAGCCACACTGGCGGCGCCCAGTCGGATAACGGTTCCCACACAGTCGTTTCCTGTGTCGCCGCCGCCGATCACCAGCACCTTTTTCCCTCTGGCAAGGTAATAGGGTATTTCTTTAAAATTGCTGTCCAGCAGCGTTTTGGTCACATTTTTGAGAAAGTCCACCGCAAAATAAATTCCTTTTGCATCTCTGCCAGGCACTTCAATATCTCTCGGGTTTGATGCACCTCCGGCCAGAAGGATGCGGTCATATTTTTTGAGCAACTCCTTTCCGGGGAGGTTCCTTCCCACATCCACTCCGCATTCAAAACGGACGCCTGCTTCCTCCATGAGACGAATGCGTCTGTCTATGATACCTTTTTCCAGCTTCATATTAGGAATGCCATAGCGAAGCAGCCCACCTGGACGGTCGCTTCTTTCATATACCGTCACGCTGTGGCCGCGGCGGTTTAACAGTAAAGCTGCCGCCAGTCCTGCCGGTCCGCTGCCGATAACCGCTACGGTCTTTCCTGTGCGCACACGGGGAGAGTCAGCCTTTACCAGTCCTTTCGAGAAGGCATACTCGATTACAGCTTTTTCATTTTCCTTTGTAGATACCGGTTCACCGTGCAGACCGCAGGTACAAGCCGCTTCACACAAAGCCGGGCAGACCCTGGAGGTGAATTCCGGGAAGCAATGGGTTTTTGACAGTCTGATATAGGCCTGCTCCCAGTTGCCGCGATATACCAGGTCGTTGATTTCCGGTACCAGGTTATGCAGCGGACAGCCTGATGCCATGCCGGCGATCATCACTCCCGCCTGACAAAAGGGCACGCCACATTCCATGCATCTTGCTCCCTGAAGGCGCTGTTGTTCTTCGGAAAGGGTGCCATGGAAGTCTCTGAAATTTTTAATTCTTTCGCCCGGAGCTGACACCGGTCCCGTTTTCCGTTCATATTCCAAAAAACCCGTCGATTTTCCCATTCTTTTTCCTCACTTTCTACTGACGCCCGCATAGAATGCTTCTATCTGTGCCTCCTGTCTGCTCATGCCCTGTTCTTCAAACTGGGAAGACAACTGAATCAGATGCTTGTAATCTGCAGGAATGATTTTTTTAAAGGCAGGCAGATATTGTGCAAAATGTGCCAGAATTTCTTTCCCTTTTCGGGAATTGGTGTGGGCCACATGGGCTTCGATCATGGCCCGCAGCTCTTCCTGGTCATATTTGGTTTCCACCTTTTCCATGAGCACCATTTCTTTATTCAGATTTTTATACAGACAATTTCCCTCATCCAGCACATAGGCGATACCGCCGCTCATGCCGGCCGCAAAATTTTTACCGGTGGGTCCAAGCACCGCCGTCCGGCCTCCGGTCATATATTCACATCCGTGCTCACCCACGCCTTCCACAACCGCTGTTGCGCCGGAATTTCTCACACAGAAGCGTTCGCCTGCCATGCCGGCGATATAGGCTTCTCCTCCGGTGGCCCCGTAGAGAGCGACATTGCCTATAATGACATTTTCTTCCGGCACAAAGTTTGCTTCCGGCGGCGCATAAACCGCCAGTTTTCCGCCGGAGAGGCCTTTTCCGAAATAATCGTTGCTGTCGCCGCACAAAGACAAGGTAATCCCTTTGGGCAGAAATGCGCCGAAGCTTTGTCCGCCCGCTCCCTGACAGAGTATGGTAATGGTATCCTCCGGCAATCCGGAAGGATGATGCCGTGTCACCTCCGCCCCCAGCAGGGTTCCGAAGGTGCGGTCGGTGTTGGTCAGCTTAACCTGATAGCTGCTCTTTTTCCCCTGAACCACCGACTCCAGAATTTCTTTATTTTTCAAAAGCTCTGCTTCATCCTTTGTCTGCTCAAGCTGAAAATGATAGGCACAGTTCGGATCAAATACACAGTTCTTCCTTTCTCCTTCGTTCATTCCCTGCAGAATAAGGCTTAAATCCACCTTCGCTGCCTGTCCTGTCAGGAAATCCTTTTTCTTTAACAGATCTGTACGGCCTACCATTTCATCCACGGTACGCACACCCAGCTTCGCCATATATTCCCGCAGTTGCTGCGCAATAAAGAGCATAAAATTCATCACATACTCCGGTTTTCCAGTAAACCGTTTGCGAAGTTCCGGATTTTGGGTGGCAATGCCCATAGGGCATGTATCCAGATTGCAGACCCGCATCATCACACAGCCGAGTGTCACCAGGGGAGCCGTAGCAAAACCGAATTCCTCTGCGCCCAGAAGGGCTGCTATGGCCACGTCACGGCCGCTCATGAGCTTACCGTCTGTTTCAATGACCACCCGATTACGGAGCCCGTTGCGCAAGAGTGTCTGGTGTGTTTCCGCAAGCCCCAGCTCCCAGGGCAGTCCCGCATTGTGGATGGAACTTACCGGCGCGGCCCCGGTGCCGCCGTCATACCCGGAAATCAGGATAACCTGGGCCCCCGCTTTTGCGACCCCTGCCGCCACCGTGCCAACGCCTGCCTCAGAAACCAGCTTTACAGATATACGGGCATATTTATTGGCGTTTTTCAGATCGTAAATCAGCTGCGCCAGATCCTCAATGGAATAGATATCGTGATGCGGCGGCGGAGAAATCAGGCTTACGCCAGGCGTGGAATGACGGGTTCTGGCAATCCACGGGTATACCTTTTTGGCGGGAAGATGGCCGCCTTCACCAGGTTTTGCCCCCTGCGCCATCTTAATCTGAATTTCCCTGGCGCTCACCAGATACCGGCTGGTTACGCCAAAGCGCCCGCTGGCAACCTGTTTGATGGCAGAGCTTCTGTCGTGATCGGTTCCGGCAGATTCCAGACGTTCCTCACTCTCTCCGCCCTCTCCGCTGTTAGACTTGCCGTGGAGCCGGTTCATGGCAACCGCCAGCGCCTCATGGGCTTCCTCAGAAATGGAACCGTAAGACATGGCGCCTGTCTTGAAACGCTTTACAATGGATTCCACACTTTCCACCTCTTCTATGGATATCCCCGTCTGCGGATACCGAAAATCCATGAGGCTGCGTAAATATCCGGTATTTTCCTCATCCACCAGCTTTGTATAGGCACAGAATTTTTCATAGCTGCCCTCTTTTGTGGACTGCTGCAGCAGGTGGATGGTGCGGGGATTATAGCGATGTTCTTCCCCCTGGCTCCGCATTTTGTGCCGTCCCATGGAAGAAAGGGTCAAATCCGTATCCAGCCCCAGAGGATCAAAGGCTTTGGAATGCTGTTCATCAGTCTGGGCCGCAATATCCTGAAGAGTGATGCCGCCCACCCTGCTCACCGTCTGGGTAAAATACCGGTCAATGACTTCACTGGAAATTCCGATGGCCTCAAAAATCTGGCTTCCCTGGTAAGACTGGATTGTGGAAATCCCCATTTTGGAGGCAATTTTTACAATGCCCTGTAAAATAGCTCTGTCATAATCTTCCACAGCGGCATAATAGTCCTTATTTAAAAAACCCTCTTCCACCAGTTCCGCGATGGTGGAATGAGCCAGATAAGGATTGACCGCACAGGCCCCATAGCCTAAAAGGGCTGCAAAATCGTGTACTTCTCTGGGTTCCCCTGATTCCAGGATGAGGGAAAGCGCTGTGCATTTTTTCGTTTTTACCAGATGCTTGTGTACCGCAGAAACGGCCAGCAGGGAGGGGATTGCCACATGGTTTTCATCCACGCCCCGGTCAGAAAGGATCAGGATATTGGCTCCTTCCCGGTAAGCCTTATCCACTTCCACAAACAGATGCTCCAACACTCTGTCTATAGGAGTACTTTTATAGAAAATAATTGGGACACAGGCCACCTGAAAGCCGGGTTTTGTCATCTCTTTTATTTTTAGAAGATCCAGATCCGATAAAATTGGATTATTGATTTTAAGCACCTGGCAGTTCTCCGGTTTTTCTTCCAGCAGGCTGCCGTTCTTCCCCACATATACTGTGGTGGAGGTTACAATTTTTTCCCGCACCGCATCAATGGGCGGATTCGTCACCTGTGCGAAAAGCTGCTTGAAATAATAAAACAGGGGCTGATATTCTTTCGACAGGACGGCCAGAGGGGTATCCACACCCATGGCGCCGATTTGCTCCGTACCGTTTAAAGCCATGGCGCAGATGCCTTCCCGGTATTCTTCATAGGTATAACCGAAGGACTTCTGCAGTCTTGCGCGTTCCTCTTTTGTGTAGGAGGGAATTTTCTCATTCGGAATTTTCAATTCCTGCAAGGTAACCAGATTGCTGTCCAGCCATTCCCCGTAGGGTTCCTTTTTTGCATAATATTCCTTTATTTCCTCATCACTTACCACCATGCCCCTCTGCGTGTCCACAAGAAGCATCTTCCCCGGATGCAGGCGTTCCTTTTTGAGAATGTTTTCCGCCGGAATATCCAGCACCCCAACCTCTGAGGAAAGAATCAGCCGGTCATCATCAGTGATGTAATACCGGGAGGGCCGAAGGCCGTTTCTGTCCAGCACCGCTCCCATCAGATCCCCGTCGGAAAAAAGGATGGATGCAGGGCCGTCCCAGGGCTCCATCATAGTGGCGTAGTATTGGTAAAAATCGCGCACCTCCTGGGAAATGGTATCGTTGTTGGCCCAGGGCTCCGGAATGGTGATCATTGCCGCAAGGGGAAGCTCCATGCCGCTCATCACCAGAAACTCCAGCGTATTGTCCAGCATGGCAGAATCGGAGCCGCCTGTGTTTACCACCGGAAGGACCTTTGTCAGATCATCCGCCAAAAATGCCGGCGCCCGCATGGTTTCTTCCCTGGCCAGCATCTTATCCGCGTTTCCCCTGATGGTGTTGATTTCACCGTTATGGACGATAAAGCGGTTGGGATGCGCTCTCTCCCAGCTGGGATTTGTGTTGGTAGAAAAGCGGGAATGTACGATGGCAATTGCGGACTCATAGTCCTCGTCCTGAAGGTCTGTAAAAAAAGTACGCAGCTGTCCCACAAGAAACATTCCCTTATACACAACAGTCCGGCTGGAAAGAGAAGGCACATAGGTATTATTGTTGCTCTGCTCGAACTCGCGGCGCACCACATAAAGACGGCGGTCAAAATCCAGTCCTTTTTTTAACTGTTCCGGCTTTTTTACAAAGCCCTGACAGATTACAGGCATACATTTTCTGGCCTTATGTCCCAGCACCTCAGGCCGGATGGGAACATCCCGCCACCCCAGAAATTCCATACCTTCTTTTTCCACAATGATTTCAAACATCTTTTTGGCCTGGCTGCGTTTCAGTTCATTCTGGGGGAAGAAAAACATACCCACGCCATATTCTCTTTCACCGCCGATATGAATTTGGGCCTGCCCGCAGACCTTTGTAAAAAAACGGTGAGAAATCTGAGTCAGTATGCCAACGCCGTCCCCGGTTTTGCCTTCTGCATCCTTCCCGGCGCGGTGTTCCAGCTTTTCCACGATTTTTAAAGCATCCACCACTATCTGATGGCTTTTCCTGCCTTTAATATGAACGACAGCGCCAATTCCGCAGTTATCATGTTCGAATGCCGGACTGTAAAGATCCTGTTGTTTTTGTATCTGTTTCATTGTTATTCCTCCTCCTTGACGGTAGTGTATTCCACGGCTGCGGCGATCAGGCCCCGGAAAAGAGGATGGGCATGATTCGGCCGCGATTTAAATTCGGGATGGGCCTGAGTGGCAATAAAAAAAGGATGTTTCTCCAACTCAACCATCTCCACGATCCGTCCGTCCGGCGACAATCCGGAAAGACACATACCTTTTTGGATCAGACATTCCCGGTATGCATTATTTACCTCATAACGGTGTCTGTGGCGTTCTGAAATTTCTTTTTTTCCATACAGCCTTTGGGCCAGTGTCCCATCCTTCAATATACAGGGATAGGAGCCCAGCCGCATGGTGCCTCCCAGATTAATCACATTATTTTGTTCTGGCATCAGCGCGATCACCGGACATTCCGTATCAGGATCCAGCTCCGCACTGGCTGCATCAGGCAGTCCGGCCACATTTCTGGCAAACTCTATGATGGCAAGCTGCATGCCCAGACAAATTCCAAGATAGGGAACTTTATTTTTTCTCGCATATTCGATCGCCAGGATTTTTCCCTCTGTTCCCCTCTGCCCGAATCCTCCCGGAACCAAAATGCCGTCCGCATCATGCAAATATCCCTCCAGATTTTCAGGTGTAAGCTCTTCAGCATCAATCCAGCGGATATTTACGTCCGCCCGGTTTGCGATGCCGCCATGTTTTAAAGCTTCCGCCACGCTTAAGTAAGCATCGTGCAGCCCAACATATTTTCCCACGAGGGCGATCGTCACAGAGGTACAGGGATGGAGCAGATCCTCTATCATCGCCTTCCAGCCGTTCAGGTCCGGCACTGGACAGGGCAGCCTTAAACATTCGCAGACGGCCTGGGCCAGTTTTTCCTTCTCCAGCATCAGCGGCACTTCATATAAAGAGGGAGCGTCCATATTTTGCAGCACCTGCTCTTTTTTTACGTTACAAAACAAAGCAATCTTTTCCTTCATTTTTTCATCCACCGGATAATCGGAGCGGCACACCAGAATATCCGGCCAGATCCCCATGCCCTGCAACTCCTTCACACTCATCTGTGTGGGTTTTGTTTTCATTTCACCGGAAGCTTTTAAATAAGGAATCAGGGTTACATGTATGAGAATCGCATTTTCATGTCCCATTTCATGCTGAAACTGACGGATCGCTTCCAAAAAAGGCTGGCTCTCAATATCTCCTACAGTCCCGCCCACCTCTATGATGGAAATGGTCTCCTCCTCAGGGGAACTGGCCCGATAAAAACGGGACTTGATTTCATTCGTGATATGGGGAATCACCTGAACGGTTCCGCCGCCGTAGTCACCCCGACGTTCCTTATGCAGTACCGACCAGTATATTTTTCCGGTGGTGACGTTGGAATTTCTGTCAAGGCTTTCATCGATAAACCTTTCATAGTGCCCTAAATCCAGATCTGTCTCCGTACCGTCATCTGTCACGAATACTTCCCCATGCTGGATGGGGTTCATGGTTCCCGGATCTACATTAATATAGGGATCGAACTTCTGCATGGTAATGTGGTAACCTCTCGCCTTCAGCAGTCGTCCCAGTGAAGCCGCCGTGATTCCTTTTCCCAGGCCGGACACAACGCCGCCTGTCACAAAAACATATTTTACCGCCATACTCTCCTCCTGCCCTGTATGAAAAATCTACATATATAAAAAGGTGCCAAAGAGCCCGCATCTGCAAGCTCTTTGACACCCTTGTCAACCTGTCTTATTCTATCTCTTAACAATGTTTTTATGCGTTTCAATATAAACTAATACTTTTGATTTGTAAAGACTTTTTTCAAAAATTTTTCATGGAGCGTTACTGTTCACACCCCATTTGGGTCCCTGCCACCGCCGCCCTATGGCCGCGCCTCTGTGTCCACCAGCCGGCTTAGATGTTGTTTCTTAGAGGGCACGCTTTCGCTCGATTAAAAACGCAACGGTACTAACGCCGCAAAAAACGCGGCGTAAGGACCGGCGTTTTTAGACGACCCTTACAGAAAACAACATCTAAGCCGGCTGGTGGACACAGAGGCGCGGCCATAGGGCGGCGGTGGCAGGGACCCAAATGTGGTATGAACAGTAACCCTGGAGCAGGTTCTGAAATTTTCAAAATTTTTTCTTGACAGCCTGCAAAAACAGGAGTATGATGCGAACCATAAAGCAAAGGCGCTTTGGAAGAAATCCTTCCAGAGTGCCTTTTTTTTACTATAAACCGAAAGGAGAAACTTTTAATGACAAAAGGAATTCCCGAACTTTACGGCAGCCTGGTTTTTAATAACAGGGTCATGCGCGATAAGCTTCCGAAGGATATTTACAGGGCGCTACGCAAAACCATTGAAAATAATACGCATCTGGAGCTGGATGTGGCCAACTCTGTGGCTGTGGCAATGAAGGAGTGGGCGGTTGAAAACGGTGCCACCCACTTCACACACTGGTTTCAGCCCATGACCGGCCACACCGCTGAAAAACACGACAGTTTCATTACCCCCATCGGCGACGGCCAGGTAATTATGGATTTTTCAGGAAAAGAGCTGGTGAAAGGGGAACCGGATGCATCCAGCTTTCCTTCCGGCGGTTTGAGGGCTACCTTTGAAGCAAGGGGCTACACCGCCTGGGATCCCACTTCCCCTGCCTTCATTAAAGACAGGACGCTGTATATTCCCACCGCTTTTTGCTCCTACAGCGGAGAAGCCCTGGATAAAAAGACGCCCCTTCTGCGTTCCATGGAGACACTTAATAAGGAAGCGGTAAAAATTTTACATTTGCTGGGCAAAAACGATGTGACCAGCGTTTCCACAACCATCGGTCCTGAACAGGAATATTTCCTTGTGGACAAAGCCCTCTATGAAAAGAGGAAAGATCTGATCTTTACCGGAAGGACACTGCTTGGCGCAATGCCTCCCAAGGGGCAGGAAATGGAGGATCACTATTTCGGCGCTTTAAAGCCCCGTGTATCCGCTTACATGCATGATTTGGATGAAGAACTCTGGAAGCTGGGCATCCCGGCCAAGACAAAACATAATGAAGTAGCTCCTGCCCAGCATGAACTGGCGCCTGTTTTTGATACGGCCAATATAGCCGTGGACCATAATCAGCTTACCATGGAAATGATGAAAAAAGTAGCCGACAGACATGGGCTGGTATGTCTTCTTCATGAAAAACCATTTGAAGGCATCAATGGTTCCGGCAAGCACAACAACTGGTCCATGATCACCAATACCGGCGTTAACCTGCTGGATCCCGGCCGGACTCCCGCTGAAAACATTCAGTTTCTCGTCTTTTTGATGGCAGTCATCAAAGCGGTGGATGAGTACGCGGATCTGATGAGGGTTTCTGTGGCCAGCGCAGGCAATGATCACAGGCTTGGCGCAAATGAAGCCCCTCCGGCCATTGTTTCCATTTTTCTTGGCGATGAACTGACAGCTGTTTTAAATTCCATTGAAAACGACACTTTTTTTGGAAAGCAGCAAAAGATCCAAATGGAGACCGGCGCTGCGGTACTGCCCCATTTTTTCAAGGACAACACTGACAGGAACCGTACCTCTCCCTTTGCTTTTACTGGCAACAAGTTTGAATTCCGTATGCTGGGGTCCTCCATTTCCGTCGCAGGTCCCAACATTGTACTGAATACCGCCGTAGCGGAAGCCCTCCGCCAGTTTTATGAAGAATTAAAGGACACTCCCTCCGACCAGATGGAGGAAGCGGTTCACGGTCTGGTAAAGCGGGCCATTTTCAATCATAAAAAAATAATTTTCAACGGCAACGGCTATACGGAGGAATGGGTAAAAGAAGCTGCCGCACGAGGGCTTTATAACTTAAGGTCCACTTCTGAGGCACTGCCCCATTTCATCGCTGAAAAAAATGTGGCGCTCTTTACGGGACATCATATTTTCACCCGGGAGGAAATTTACTCCAGATATGAGATTCTGTTGGAAAACTATTGTAAAACACTCCACATTGAAGCAAAGACCATGCAGGATATGATCTGCAGAGAATTCCTGCCTGCTTTGATGGAATACACAGACAAAATCGCCAGTTCCCTTCGTGCTAAAAAGGCCCTTCTTCCGGAACTTTCATGCAGCTCACAGGAACAGCTTCTGGAAAAGCTCTCTGTATATTATGAAGAAATTTTCCGGGCGGAAGAAAAACTGGAAGCCGATACGGCCAAAGCGGAAGCATTGACCGAAATGCAGGAAGCCGCGGTATTTTATTATGAAACGGTTCTCTCCGATATGAATGCGCTCAGAAAAGCAGCGGATTCTGTTGAAAAATATCTTCCAGATGAGATTCTTCCTTATCCGAACTATGAAAAGCTGTTATTCTCCGTCTGAGCAAAGGAAAGGGAAAGTGGCACAAAAACGATGAATAATCGATGTGAAGAATTTGATAAACCCAAAGAAGAATGCGGTGTATTCGGTATCTATCATACCGATGGCAGCGCCGCAGCCCCCGATGTTGCCTGGGGGCTGTGCGCTTTGCAACATCGGGGACAGGAAGCCTGTGGTATAGCGGTATGCGACCCCTGCGGCCCCAAGGGGAATATCTCGTGGCACAAGGATACAGGGCTTGTAAGTGAAGTCTTTCATACTGATATTTTGGAAAAACTTAAGGGGAGTGCGGGCGTGGGCCATGTCCGCTATTCTACTACCGGGGCAAGCACCGCTGAAAATGCGCAGCCCCTGGTATTAAGTTACCTGAAGGGAACGCTTGCCCTGGCCCATAACGGAAATCTGATCAATGCGCAGAAGCTGGCGCAAAAACTCCAGGAAGAAGGCGCTGTTTTCCAGACGACAACGGATTCCGAAGTGATTGCCTGCTATATCGCCAGGGAACGGACACACACCTCCTGTGTGGAGGATGCGATACTGCAGACTGCCAGAAAGCTGAAAGGCGGATATGCACTGGTCATCATGAGTCCCAGAAAATTAATTGGTGTGCGGGATCCCCTGGGGCTAAAGCCCTTATGCCTCGGGAAACGCGGAAACAGCTATATCCTTGCTTCCGAAAGCTGTGCCCTGACCGCAGTGGGCGCTGACTTTATCCGCGATATACAACCCGGTGAAATCATTACGATTTCAAAAGATGGGGTCCGGTCTGACCGCCGTCTCGTTCAGGAAAAACATGCACACTGCATTTTTGAATACATCTATTTCGCCCGGCCGGATTCCATACTGGATGGAATCAATATCTATGACGCAAGAATCCGTGCCGGAAAGGCGCTTGCCGCTTCTTATCCTGTAGATGCAGATCTGGTCACCGGAGTGCCTGACTCCGGCATCACTGCTGCAATGGGATATGCACAGGCCTCCGGCCTGCCGTTTGCCTTTGCATTTTATAAAAACAGTTATGTGGGAAGAACTTTTATAAAACCTACCCAAAAGGAACGGGAATCAGCTGTCCATCTGAAGCTGAGCATACTGGGAAATGTCGTCAGGGATAAAAGGCTTGTCCTCATCGACGATTCCATTGTCCGGGGCACTACTATAGCAAGCCTGATTGGTATGCTAAAGAACGCAGGCGCCAGAGAGGTTCATGTACGCATCAGCTCCCCGCCCTTTCTATTCCCCTGTTACTACGGAACCGACGTTCCCAGCAACGACCAGCTGATCGCTTCTTCCCGCACAGCTGCCCAAATCTGCACCGATATCGGCGCAGATTCCCTCGGTTATCTGAAACTCGAAGATCTAAAACAGATGACCCGGGAACTTCCTTTATGTAAAGCGTGCTTCGACAGCCAATACCCTGTATAACTCTCCCCGGCTGTCAGGCATTCTTTAAACGCGGATACGCCCCTCCGTCAGAAAGCCCTGAGCTTTCTGACGGATATATCCGCAAATTAGATATAATTCCCTTATAGGAACATCGCAAAAGCGCGAACTCAAAAAAACAGAGTCCGCGCTTTTGATGTTTCTGCAGTTTCACACGGCTTATGTCCGGTATGCTTTCGTACCGCCCTAAAGCCGAAAAAAAGAATGAGGAGGAAACTATTATGACTGAAGAAATTTTGAGAGCCATCAGCAGTGAAGTGTATGGCGTATGGTTCCTGATCGGAGCCGCGTTGGTATTCTGGATGCAGGCCGGCTTTGCCATGGTGGAGACCGGCTTTACCAGAGCCAAAAATGCGGGAAATATCCTGATGAAAAACCTGATGGACTTCTGTATCGGTACAGTAATGTTCATTTTGATCGGCTTTTCATTCCTGCTTGGTGAAGATTTATTGGGCTTCATCGGCAAGCCCGGTTTTGACATCTTCACCGCTTATGAAAGTTTCGACTGGTCCAATTTTGTATTTAATCTTGTGTTCTGCGCAACTACCGCAACCATCGTATCCGGGGCTATGGCAGAAAGAACGAAATTTCTTTCTTACTGCATCTACTCCGGCGTAATCTCCGCCTTGATTTACCCCATCGAAGCACACTGGATCTGGGGCGGCGGCTGGCTTGCGCAAATCGGTTTCCATGATTTTGCCGGTTCCTGCGCGATTCACATGGTTGGCGGGATCAGCGCCCTTGTCGGCGCAAAGCTATTAGGCGCCCGCATCGGTAAATTTGAAAGAGATAAATCCGGAAAGGTCATAAAAGTAAACGCATTTCCCGGCCATAACCTTCCCATCGGTTGTTTGGGCGTATTTATCCTGTGGCTTGGCTGGTATGGTTTCAACGGTGCCGCTGCTACCAGTGTTTCCGAACTTGGCTCTATCTTTCTTACCACTACAGTCTCACCTGCTGTGGCAACCGTCGTATGTATGATTTTTACCTGGCTTAAATATGGAAAGCCCGATGTTTCCATGTGCTTAAACGCCTCACTGGCAGGCCTGGTTGCCATTACCGCCCCCTGTGATGTAACCGACTGCTTTGGTGCAATTATCATCGGCACTGTAGCCGGACTGCTGGTGATATTCGGCGTATGGCTCCTTGATTATAAACTACATATTGATGATCCTGTAGGTGCTGTAGCGGTTCACTGTTTAAACGGTATCTGGGGCACCATCGCTGTCGGCCTTTTCGCGACAGATACCGCTCCTGCCTTTTCAAGAGGCTTCGGTGACGGCGTAAGCTTCGGCGCAAACCAGATCGCAGGCACCGGCCTTTTCTATGGTGGCGGTTTTAAACTTCTTGGTATTCAGCTACTGGGGCTTTTGAGCGTTGCTGCGTGGACATTGGTTACCATTACCCTTACATTTATAATCATCAAAGCCTTGGTAGGTCTGCGTGTCAGCGAGGAAGAAGAGCTTCAGGGTCTTGATCCTGTAGAGCACGGCCTGGCAAGCGCCTACTCCGGTTTTTCCATCCTGGACGTTTCCAACACTATGACGATGGATATCAACCAGAATACAAGCCTTGGCGCTTCCGATTACGAAATGGCCTCCGAAGCACAGAAGAACGCAGCTATCAGCGTCGTAAAACAGACCTCCGCTGCAGATACCGACATACACAAGGTTGTCATTATTACCAGGCTTTCCAGATATGACAAGATCAAAAATGCGCTCAATGAGTTGGGCGTTACCGGTATGACCGTCACTCAGGTTATGGGCTGCGGCATTCAGAAGGGTTCCGGTGAAATGTACCGCGGTGTTGAAGTTGACGCCACCCTGCTTCCAAAGGTCAAGATCGAGGTTGTTGTCAGCAAGATCTCTGTTGACAGCGTAGTCGATACGGCTAAGAAAACTCTATATACAGGGCATATCGGTGACGGTAAAATCTTCGTATACAGTGTTGACAGAGTTGTCAAGGTCCGCACTGGGGAAGAGGATTTTGCAGCATTGCAGGATGTAGAATAATACCATATATAGGATGTCTGGGGGGCAGAAGGTCTTTTGCCCTCCAGGACTTTTCCAGGGTGAAATAAGCATGCGGGGAATTTCCTGTTACTTGTAACTCGTACTTATTCGCTGTAGTATTAGTTTATGCTGATTAAGCCACAAATCAAATTTCCCAGTCGACAGGTATTGATTATCAAATCTTTATCTTATATTCGGGCAGCACCTTCACGTCATAAAGTTCACATCCCTCTTTTACCGGCAGATCATAATATACCTTATTTCCATAAGGATTAGGAATTGGTTTATTACTGGGATAAATACGAATTACCAACTCCTCAGGATATCCGAATCTCTTCAGTGCCATATGCCATTTTTCACCATTGGTAAACCAGTCATCAGCCAGCTTTCCATTAATGTAAACCTCCGCACGGTCGCCGTCATATTCTGTTTCAAGATAAAGCTGATGTACAGTACCTGCCGTTAATTTTTCTATTTGTATCATATATTCCTTATAAGCCGCACTTCCATCCGTATCCTGTTCTTCTCTGAATAATTCTGCCTTTACGGAAACTTTCACCGACGTTGCCTCCAGTTTAACCTGTTCTGGTGCTCCTGTCACGCTATATATCATTATAGTTTCTTTTTCAGCCTTAGTAAGCAGAAACTGCTGTCCTTTATCCTCAATCAGGCAGCTGTCAGGTCTCTCGGTAATATACAGATGCCCTCCCGTCAGAAAGGCTCTGTCTGCCTGCGCCTTTGTTAATATCACATAATCAGCATCTTCCTTTTCTAACTCAAAGTACGGTCTTTCCAAATCTGACCAAAAGAAAATACGCTTTCCAAGCCTGCACAGCAGCGAAGCGTTTGTCCATGCAGGAAGAAGAGATACCGGCATAAGCTCCTTTCCGTTACCTGTCTCTGTGCCTCCGGGAATACGGAAAGGAAAAACAGCGCATTCTCCGCCCTTTATGTTGATATGTCCCAGAATTTTTTCACCGCCCTCCCAGACAATGCGGACGTTGTATTCCCTGTGATCATCCATCCTGCGTTTCCTTTGATGATTATTCACAAACAGGAATCCCAATCCGTCTGAAATATTTACTCTTGCCGCCATCCGCAGGGTATGACAGTCGTCTGCCGATTCCGGCTGCTTCTGTGCGAAATAAGTATCTGCTCCGGCTAAAATTTCTCCAAATGAAGAAATAAATAAATGAAGTTTTTTCAAAGCTCCAAAGCTTGTGTTGATTTCTCCGGATTCCCGAATACAGGTTTGGAAGTCATAGCTTTTTATCGGAAGATCGTTATTATATCCGGTTGCCCTGGATTCCTGAAGCGTACTGTATTTCCCGTCCGGATTTATTCCGCCATGGTACATATAGTAGCCCAGGAGATTGGCACCGCTGCCCAGCATACATAACGCCTGCGCCTGTATATCCTCCGGCCAGGGATATGTTCTTCTGTGACTCGTCACCTGAAGTCCGCCTCCCAGCTCCGCTGTCAGATAAGGATTCTTATGTATATTAAAGGTAAAATTGTTCTCTTCTTTTTTACTGAAGTCGGAGCCAATCGTATCATCCATTTTGTAAGAAGAAAAAATAAAATTGGTATTGGCAGGCATTTCCTGCACATGATCCGCCCAGGGTGCGTCCACATATCCACCCAGTACCGGAAGCGCTTCACCATCCGGTACATAAGCGCCGCCCCAGCCTGTGGCAGTATAGTAAGGAACTATAAAACCTGCCGCCTGCGCCATTTTTTTCAGGGTCAGCATATGTGCCATTCCTTCTTTACTGTCTGACGGTCCGCCGCAGTGTCCATACTCGTTTTCCAGCTGAACTCCCAGAACCGGCCCTCCGTCCATGCACATCATTCCTTCTGCCTGTTCTCCCAACTGCTTCCAGAAACGCTCCACGCGTTTCAGATATACAGGATCATTAATACGTACAGGGGCTCCGTCTTTTATAAGCCAGTCCGGAAACCCTCCGTTTCGGCATTCTCCATGTGCCCAGGGGCCAATACGGAGCCATACCGGCATTCCGATATCCCTGCATATTTGTAAAAAGCCTCTGAGATTTCTGCATCCTGTAAAATCCCATTCACCTTCGGCTTCCTCATGGTGTATCCAGAATACATAAGTAGCGATAATAGCCACACCGCCTGCACGCATTTTCAGCAGCTCTTCTTCCCATGCCTCCGGCTCATACCGGGAAAAATGGAATTCTCCCATTATAGGAATAAAACTCCTGCCATTTTTCATAAAGCTGATATTGTCTACTTCAAATCTATTGCCGGCCTTGTCCCTTCCTCCCATAGGAAGAAGCTTATCTCCTTTTTCAAAGTTATTCTTTATAATTTGAATCGTATTTTCCACTTTTTTACCCTTTCACACTTCCTAAAGTCAGTCCTGCCGTAAAGTATTTCTGGCAGAACGGATAAATAACCATCAGAGGGATAATGGAAATAAAAATCTGAGCAGCCTTCAGGTTTTTATCATTTACACTCAGTGCATTTACTATATCTTCCATATTCCCGCTCTGAATAATGGAACGCATATCCACTACCATGGTCTGAAGATAGGACTGAAGCGGATAATTATCCGTAAAATTAGAATAAATCAGTCCGTCAAACCAGCTGTTCCAATGGTTAATCAGGGAAAACAAAGTCACCGTCGCAATAGAGGGTTTAGATAAAGGCAGATAAATCTTGCTCATGATAGTCCATTGTCCCGCGCCTTCCAACATAGCTGATTCCTCCAGAGATTCAGGAATGCCTCTGAAGAAATTCATCATCAATATGACATTAAAAATCGGCACGCCGCAGGGAAGCACCAATGCCCAGATTGTATCGATCAGTCCCAGTTTGGAAATTACGTAGTAGGTGGGAATCAAACCGCCGTTGAAAATCATAAGGAACACAAAATATGCTGAATAATATTTCCTTGCCTTAAAAACCCTGTCGCTTTTAGACAGCGGGTATGCCGCCAGAACCGTAAGCAGCATATTAATGGGAACCCCCAGGAGCACACGTTCTGCAGAAACTAAAGCTGCCTGCCAGAAATCCTTGTTTTTCATAACATAGGAATAAGCGGATGTGGTAAATTCCACAGGAAACAGCCTTACTTTATTTTGAACAATTGCATGGGAACTGCTGAACGACTGCGCCAATACATTTAAGATAGGAACCAGGCAGATTAACATAATAAGAGTAATAACAACAACATTACATATATTAAATAATTTTCTTGCCGGAGAAACTTTTATTTTTTTCATTGACCTTTATCCCTTCCTTCTCAGAATACACGATATCCGGCAAATTTATCTGCCAGCTTATAAGAGGCTACAATCAGGATACCGGAAACCACCGATTTAAAAAAGCCTACTGTGGCGGAAAGCGAATATTGCTGATTCACAAGACCCAGGCGGTAAACAAGTGTATCAATAATATCACCTGTAGAATAAACGCTTGCACTGTACAGGTTAAAAATCTGATCAAATCCGGCATTCAAAATATTTCCGATGGAAAGAACCGTCATCAGGGTAATAATAGGCGCAATTCCCGGAATGGTGACATGAATCGTCTGTTTCCATCTGCCGGCGCCGTCAATGGCGGCTGCCTCATATAAACCGGGATCAATCCCTGTCAGTGCCGCCAGATATACAATGGCATTATAGCCAAAGTTTTTCCACACATCCGTCAGAATCATCGTCCACGGGAATATGTTCTTATCCCCCAGGAAATTTACCGGTTCTCCAATCAGTCCAATGGTCTGAAGGAACATGTTAAAAAGTCCGGTGTCACTTTTGGTATTTCCCTGTGACAGAAAGTTTATCAGAATACCTGACAGAACAATCCAGGATAGGAAGTAGGGAAGATATGTTGCCGTCTGTACGGTCTTTTTAAATAATTTATTTTTAATCTCGTTAAGCATCAGAGCGAAGGTAAGAGGCACTGCAATATTGCCGATAATCTTTCCCAAAGCTATCATCAGCGTATTTCTCAATGCCGGAAGAAAATCGGGCAGATAATAGATTGTTCTAAAATTATCAAAGCCGACCCACTTTGACTTTAAGAAGCCCAGCCCCGGCTGGAAATCCTGAAACGCCATAACCAGACCAAATATCGGCAGATAATTAAAAATAAACAGCAGCAAAACTGGTAAAAAAAGCATCATGTGGAATGCCCTCTGCCGGGATCTTGCTGAATTACTCATGCGTTGTTTCTTTTTTCTCATAAACCATACTCCTCTTTTAAAACAGGAGGCATAAGTAAAAACTTATGCCTGCCTGCGTTTTCCCTTAATGATTCTGGTCGTACCATTCCTGTGCTTCTCTGGTAACTTCGGTTCCCCCAAGTGCCTCCCAGGATTGTAAGAAGGTGTCGTAGCTGTCAACACTGTCCCCTGATATAATTTTTACAATAGTCTCCAGGGCCAGCTTATCCAGCGTGGAAAATTTTGATGACATTGTTTCTGTAGGAATATAGTTATAGACCGAATAGTTATAATTATTATCTTTAATCAGATCCACCATAGTAATTCCGCCTCCCAAATCGTCTCCGGATACGGTCCACATTCCTATTCCAGCCAGAACATCGGGATCCTCCGCTTCCAGTTTTTCAATAAGAGTACCATCCTTTACTGCTGTGGTATAAGCTTCCATATTAGTCACATCAATTAACTGGGACTGGGTCAGTCCCTCTTTATTTCCAGTTTTTATTGCTTCATGTTCTTCATCGATATTTTCAACAGCCTCTCCCTGAGAAGTAAGCTGAACCAGACATGCTTTCCAGCCGCTGTATACGCCGCCTTTTCCTGTATACATATCATACTCTGTCTCATCTTCATAATAGCAAAGTTTATCCACACTCAGATTGCACAGCTTAATCAGTGCTTCAGGATTCTTGCATTTGCTGCTGATTACAAAATAGGTTCCGGGGGTTGTCGGGATATAAGGCTTAGAAGACCCTTCTCCCATACCGTCAGGAATCTTTGCGGATACAATACGTGCTTCAGGATTTGCTTTAACCGCATCAACAACAGGCACCATAGCTCCCCAGCGGGGTGCAAAATAAATACCGCATCTTCCGGCTCCCACATCCTGGGTAATCTGATTATAATCCATTGTACCAAAGTTCTTTGCCAGGGAGCCGTTTGCATACATCTCCTGAAGATCTGCAAGCCCTGCTTTCATTTCCTCTGCCAGGGAACCGCCCCATACTACCTTGCCGTCTTTTTCAATAAAAGTAAACTGCCCGTTCCAATAACCGGGAGCTGCACCATAGCCTTCAAAGAAAGCTTGGATTCCTGACCAGTAATTAAAGCCTTCTTTACCGTTTAACGCCAGTCCGTATGTATCATCTACCCCGTTGCCGTCCGGATCCTGTTCTGTAAATGCCTTGGCCACCGCTTTTAATTCCTCCATGGTAGTCGGTATTTCAAGATTCAGGTTATCAAGCCAGTCCTGGCGGATAAACATCATCATCGCATCGCCACGATAGTCATTTACCTGAGGAATCCCATATAATTTTCCGTCCACCTTTGCCGCATTCAGCGAATTTCCGTCTCCCCATGCCTGATATTCCCTAAGCTGATCAGAAGCATATTTTTCATAAACCTCCGTGATGTCAGCGATTACACCTGTCTGCGCATACTTAATTAAATCTGAGCCGCTGACAGCCATGATATCCGGATAGTTTCCTGATGCAATTGCAGTGGTTCTTTTCGTCTCCTGCTGGGAGCCATCCACGTTATACATGATATCAAGATTGATTCCGTTTTCTTTATAAAGGTTATACCAGGTATTATTATCTACACTTTCATCACCCTGCCACTCAAAATCAGAATTAAAGGCCAGCCCGACTTTCAGGGTAATCGGATCCTCATATCCATAAAGATTCAGTTCACCCGAATCCACCGTATCCGCTGCAGTCTGGGATGCCTCCGTCTGCACTGCATCGCTCTGCGCCATATTAGTACTGTTTGCCGTTTCGGCACTGCCGCAGGCCGCAAGCCCGGTTACGCAGGTTACTGCAATAAAAGCCGCCAAAAACTTCTCAAACCATTTCCTTTTCATTTCTACTCCCTTCTGCACGTTATACGCACATGTGTTTTTTGATTTGCTCTACAACAAAAATTATATAGAAAAATTTTTCTCTTTCTATTTACAATATTTTACTTTCATAACATTTCTTTACCAAAAAGGCTTATACATGGCATTACTTTGCCGGTAATGCCATGCATAAGCCTTTTCAATTGTTGCAGTTTAACCTTCTCCCCTCTGGCCCGGTCTTCTTTCCCCGATCCGCCCGGTTCTGGGACTCTCTGTCATTTTCCTATAAATATTTTGATAACGATATGCGCTCCGCCAAGACTGCTTCGACTTATTTCAAGCCCGCTTTTTTCACCCCAGTACAACTTAAGACGCTTATGGATATTTATAATTCCTGTTATTTCATCGGTTTTCTCCAGTTTTTCCCTTAATTCCCTCAAAGTATCATCAGTAAACATCTGCCCATTGTCTTCAACATGTATCTCCAGAATATCCTCCTTTGGCCGGAATGTAATACGTAGCATTCCGCCCTCTTCCTTTTCTTCCAGGCCATATTTCAGAGCATTTTCTATTACTGGCTGGAGAATCAGCCTGGGAACCATAACAGATTCATATTCCTTCGGAAGTTCTTCAAAATAAACATTAATCCGATCATGAAATCTCATATACTGGATATCTGTATAGCTTCGCGCATGCTCCACTTCACTTTTTAAAGAAATGCAGTTTTCATCATTCCTGGTAAGGAACCGGAAATAAGTTCCTAAAAGAGAAGCCAGCTTCTCCGCATCTTCCAGCTCTTCCCGCTTAATCTTATTTTTAAGAGAAAAAAAGCTGTTATACAAAAAATGCGGATTGATCTGCGCCTGGAGCTGCTTCAGCTCTGCCTGCTGAGCAAGTTCCTTCTGCAAAACCAGTTCTTCTATCAAACGCTTCGTTTTATCCTGCATATGATTAAAACCTTCAAACAAATAGCTGAATTCATCCTCACCTGTGTATTCCGTCCCGCCAGAGCTGAGGTTTTCCTTTTCCACTTTTGAAAAGGCTTCCATCAGTTTATTTAATGGCCTGTGAATGGTCTTTTCTATACTTTCAGAAAATACGACTGCCACTGAAGCTACACCTATAATATAAATAAACACGAGCCATTTATAGCTTTCCATGTTTTTAAGGACTTCTTTTTCCGGTGCATACTGTACAAAATATCCCAGATATGAAGATTGAGTAACCGATATCTGGTAATTTCCCTCTTCCGTTTTAATAACATCGGAAAATTCTTCCTTCTCCTCAAGTTCAGGCCGCAAAAGTTCCAAAATTCTGTTCCCCGTTCCCGCATTTTCTCCGCTTTCAATAAAAATACTCTGTTCAGGCTGGTATAGGAAGGAACCACTGTTATCTATTGTATTAAAATTCCGCAGTGTCTCTTTTATCTTTTTTTCGTTAAATTCTACCACAAACAAAACAGCCGGCAATTCTCTGGTCTGATATACCGGCACACCGGAGGATGACATAAACAAGGAGCCCTCCATATATTTCAAAGGAAAATCCGACATAGTATATTTCTGCCTTACAGCCTCAAAGTCATCAGCATCCATATCTGTAATATAGGAATCAGATATCTTCATCTTCGCATTTGGAAGATAAATAATGCCCGAAGCTACCAGCGGGTTATTTTCCTTCAGCATTATAATCCGTTCCTGTTCCGACAGGTAAGCATCCCTCAGTTCGTAGGCATTAAGAAGATTGGTATGTTCGACCAGAAAAATAAGTTTTCTATCGGAAAACATATTGTAGAGCATATTTTCCGTACTTTTTAAATGATTATCTATAGTTTCCAGATAAAAATCAGCTTGAGCGTCCATTTTGTCAAAAATGGATTTTTTCACCGTAGCAGTAGCCAGAAAATACAAAACCATGGAAAATAATACATTGACAGCCATAAAAACAGCAAAAATAATCAGTTGTTTTGTCCGGATTGATTTTTTGCATCCGATACCCTTTATCATACTTTTACCCAATTTCTTATATATCATTATTTTTTTCTCCGTATCTGTCACGATACTCTACTGGAGATATACCCACCGACTTTTTAAAAACCCTGGTAAAAGAAGGTGCCGTCAGATATCCAACGCGGACAGAAATCTCATTGATTTTACAGGCTGTGGTCGTAAGCAGTTTTTTTGCTTTTTCCAGCCTGGCATTACTTATATATTCAGTGATGTTGCAGCCATATCTTTGCTTAAATATTCTGGAAAGATAGGAGGCATTCAGGTAACTGATTTCTGCAAGCCTGGTCAGCGTCAAATCCTCCGCCAGATGGTTATCAATATACAGCAGTACCTTTTCCAGTACATCATTGGTTCTGCTCTTTCTTTCCGCATCCATTTCATCTGCAATAGCACCGGCTACAGCCTGCAGATAATTGGCAGCCTCTCTCATGCCTGCGTGCTTTTCTACGTAAATTAACTTATCCAGAGGGTAATCCGACCCTATTTTGTTTTTAATATGATTTATATTAATATACCGAAGTAAAAGAATCGCAATACTATAATACAGCTCCGTTGCCTTCAGTGTATCTTTTTTATCCTCCACACATAGCACGTCGGTCAGCTGCTGCAGCCTGGTCATAAAGTCACGAAATTTTTTTGTTTCAAGGGCTTCCTCCAGCCGCTTTACCTGCAGCTGAAGATTTACCGGCGCATTATCCTCAAGAAGCCCTGAGGCTAACGGAGCAGACTCTGCCATAATCGTTCTCTGCACATTGTTCCCAATCCTGTCAGCAGCCTCCTGCTTCAGCCTGTTCAAATAAGACTGTCCGTCTCTCAAGCGGCATCTCTCATCACAGGTGACAAAGGAAAGCGAAAGGGAGAATAAGATAAAGGCCTTTTCCTGTACATATTCCATTGCCCCCGCAAGATTAGTATACAGCCGCATCCAGGTTCTTGCCGAAAGAGAATCCTCCGGGAAACGAACCGGCTGTAAAAACAGAAGATAATAGCCATTAATATCATAATACAGGTAATAACTGATTCTGGGAGGCAGAAACTCTTCAATTATTTCACAAAGCGCCACCTCCCTTTCCGTTTCCTCTTCAAAGCTGATATTTTCTTCAAAGTTATCTGCCCGTAATAAAAAAATAAACAAATCCTTATCAAATCGGAGAGGTATTTTAATACGATTAAGTTCTTCCTGCGTTACATTGGCGGCTGCTGTATTATGGAAAAATTCTCTCATAACATTTTTGCGAAGAACATTCTGGGCTTTTTTAATTTCACTCTGATGCTCACTTTCCTGCATTTCCGACTGCATCATTTTATCAATTTCTTCGAAGGCGTCAGCAACTGCAGATATCAGTACCTCATCCTCTTCACTTTTCAGCAGATACCTTACATCCTTGTAGCCGCTGATTTCATATAGATTATCAAAATCCCTGTAGCCGGTCAGAAAAATCACCCTGCATTTCGGCCAGTTTTCTTTAATCAGCTTGAACAGCTCAATACCGTTCATTCCAGGCATTTTAATGTCTGTCATAACTACATCAAATTTTATTTTCTCCAGCAGCCTGACCGCATTCGTCGCTGATTTTGCCACATAGACATCTATATCCAAACCAGATTCATACTTAAACATTTCCTCCAGAGATTCCAAAATATCCGGTTCGTCATCCACAATTAATAAATTCCCCATACAGCTGCCGCCTTTCAATAAAACAAGCTACAATGCTTCCGTCAAATACCAAACTCTATAATGTATTATTTATCTGAGAAAAAATAAAGTTTACTTAAAATGTAGCATATTTTATCATTATAGGCTATAACATGTTAGCCTATTTTTGTAAAATTCTTGTAGTTGATGTAAAAGACATGCCGGCCATTCAGCAATCATATTCTAAACTTCATAATACAGTTCAGCAAGGTAATAGATAACTCCTGAAACAAATCTGATTCACAAATTCCATCCTTTATCCCTCCATTCTCTTTCTGATTTAAGATAAAAAGTGCATGTATGATTGACTTATTTGCCTGTATTTTTTACAATAAAGGGAGAATTTTTGTGACTGTTCAGCAGGTCCGTGCATTTACTGCACAGACCGTAAGAAAGTGATTCAAGAGTGCAAAAAAACCCATCTCCGCAGGCGATTTTAAATGAATACTTGCAAATAACTGTGAAGGTACCGAACAGTTACGAATTTTTGATCTTTCTTACCGAATACGCCATCATTGGAAAAGGAGCGCCCACATGCAGAATCTGGTAAACCATATTTTAGCTTACCTGGAATACCTGGAGTCTGTGTTCCAGCGGAATATCACCATTCATGAATTCCAGAAAATAACCTCGCCTTATCTGGCGCAGTTCCTTCCTTACCGTGTCCACTCCAATCCCTACTGCATTTATTTAAAATCACATCCTGAAATCTGGGATGATTGCATCATTAACCAGCAAAAATTATTTTCATTGCTGGAGAACGGCCCTTTCTGGGGCGTATGCCACTGCGGAGTAACGGAATATGTTTATCCCCTGAAACAGAGCCTCCCGGAAGAAAAGGTAATTGGCTTCATCAGTGTAAGCGGCTACCGCACCTGTACGGAAACCACCGCAGGCAAGCTGAGGCATATCTGTGAAAAATATGATTTGAATTATGAATCCGTACACAGTTTATTTAAGATGCATCTGTCGGCCGATTTGCCCGATACCACCCTGCTCGATACCTTGCTTTATCCACTTTCCTCCATGCTGGAAACTCTTTACCAAAAAGAATGCCTGCTCTACGGGGAGTCCCCGGCGCAGGCACAAGACGCGGATTATGTTCTTAACCATATCCTTCTTTTTATTGAGAAAAATTTTCACAGGCAGATATCCATTGAGGACATCTGCGCTGCCTTCCATTGCAGCCGTTCCTATGTCAGCCATACCTTCAAGTCTTCCACCGGCTGCAATTTCCGGGAATATATTAACCTCCTTCGAATCGAAGAGGCAAAAAAACTTCTTGTAAATACTTCTTTTTCCATTACCGAGATATCCATGAAAACAGGGTTTTCCAATTCCAATTATTTTTCTCTGGTTTTTCAGAGGATGAATGGAATCTCTCCAAAGGAATACCGGAAAAAGTATACGTAAAGCGGCCTATCTGCCAAGCATCTGCTGGAGTTCCTTAACAGGCACCTGTCTGGGGCAGATTCCCTCTCTGGTACAGATTGCCGCAGCATTTCCGGCGGCTTCTCCCAGCTTTACACAAATGGGCATAACCCGGTAGCTGGAATGGGCCATATGTGTTCCGCAAATATCCCGGCCGGCCAGAAGAAGCCCTTCCACCTTTTTAGGGACAAGGCAGCCATAAGGAATTGTATACCCCTTCTTTTGAGTGAATTTTGCCTGGCACCCGGTGGCATCCAGCCCCGCCCCGGTCAAATTATGTACGTCGAAATTAAAATGGGCATCCTTCACCGCCCAGTCCTCATGCTGCACCGCATTTTCCACATCTTCCCTGCGGATTGTGCTCTCCCCCAGAAAATGTCTTGTTTCCCGCACGCCTATAATAGATGCGCTGCTGATAATATAGCATTCTTCATATCCAGGCACGAAACGCCTTAAAAATGCTACAATTGCCTCCATCTGCATCCGGCAGTCCCGGTGCGCCCTGGCCAAATCCCCCGCACTGGTTCCATCGGCTCCTGTGCAGTTGGTCATATTTACGGTTACCACCCCTGGAATCGTGGAACGGTACAGTAACACATGCCCTGCGGGAGAAGGCAGGTTTGCTTTTCCCAAATCCTGAACCATGCCGTCCGGTACAGGGATATTCGTTTCAAAGGAACCCGGGAAAATGGCTCTTTTCTCATCCACTCCCGCCACTTTGAACATCAGGGTCATAGGCTGCATCTGGCCGTCCTCTTCCCTTCCCTTATAAAAAGGCGCTCCCGCTCTTGCCGCTAAATCCCCATCACCGGTGCAGTCAATGACTGTACCCGCCATGACTGCCTCCCTACCTGACTTGGATTCCAGCAGAACGCCGCGTATGCGGTCTCCTTCCATAACTACATCTGAAGCAAACGTATAGGTACGTACCAGCACCCCTGCCTCCTCCAGCATCTCAAGCAACACGTTTTTCAGCTTTTCCGGATTGATAGTCTGCCGGTCTCCATTGCGTTCATCGTCCCTGGAACGGTCCAGAATCTCTTCATACAACCCCCCTCTGGTCTCCCCTGTCCAATGGCTCATCATGCCGGTGGTGGCCACTCCTCCCACATCTCCGGCCTGTTCAATCAGCATGGTTTTACATCCCTGCCTGGCGGCGGCAACCGCCGCGCCGATACCAGCAGGCCCGCCGCCAGCTACCAGTACGTCAACACGGTCAGTGACAGGTATCTTTTTTTCCGGCTCCACATAATATTCCATAGTAATCTCCTTTGCATACTTTTAATATTTTTTTGCTTCTTCCATAAAAATATCTCTTTATTTGTAAGTTTTCCTTCATAAACGGGCATTATTTCTATAAAAAAATGCATGCATGATTATCCAATTTATCTGTCAATTTTACAAGAAAAGAAACTTGCAGTTACGGCTTACGCAAATCAGCAAAAGGCTCATATTGTACCTCTTCCATCTTCAATGCAAACCTGCGGAACCACTTTTACCGCTTTTATCCTTCTTCCCCCATGTATCCCGATTGATATCGCTGTGGCTTTCCTGTTTCCCAGGCAGAAAACCTATCCACTCCAAATCCCAGTTATCAGCCTCAACCTCTTGGCTGTTTTTAGTATCTGCAGCTCACTGGCCCCATCGATTTCTGCCGCTTCCATGAGGCTTTCAGGAAGACTACCTGTAGAAAATAAAAAAGGACTCTTCCCAGCGCAAGCTGAAAAAAGTCCTTTCAAATAAAAAAATGCGGGTAGCCGGACTTGAACCGGCACGGTATCGCTACCGAGGGATTTTAAGTCCCTTGTGTCTGCCTATTCCACCATACCCGCAGAATATATAACATACAATAATACAAATAAACTTTAAAAAAAGATAAGCACCGCCAACCGGCAATGCCTCTTCCTCCGTTCTTTTTACACTAATAAAAAGAAACGACCCAGATCGGACTCGAACCGACGACCTCCGCCGTGACAGGGCGGCGCTCTAACCAACTGAGCCACTGGGCCTAACTATACAGCTTACAACAAAATGGACCTTCGGGGACTCGAACCCAGGACCGATCGGTTATGAGCCGATTGCTCTAACCAACTGAGCTAAAGGTCCGTAAATATTTACGGTAAATATTTAAATAATAAAAGCCGATGATCGGACTCGAACCGATAACCTGCTGATTACAAATCAGCTGCTCTGCCAATTGAGCCACATCGGCAAATAAATCTACTTACAACAAAAACGCATCGGTCAACTACACTGCTGCGTCTTTCATAAACAAATGACTCCGACGGGAATCGAACCCGTGTTACCGCCGTGAAAGGGCGATGTCTTAACCGCTTGACCACGGAGCCTCTTTTCCTTTTTGGATTCCCTTCTCCAGGTCTCCTTTGTGGAGATTCCTCTCCTTCTTTCGCTCCTCCGGACTTAAGCCTTCACAGCACCTCCCCGAGTAGGGCTCGAACCTACAACAACTCGGTTAACAGCCGAGTGCTCT
>NZ_QVLV01000030.1:0-66230 GCF_003435485.1 Eisenbergiella massiliensis | reverse complement strand
CGGGACTTACACCCGTTAGAGCGCGCCCATGGCGCGCAAACAAAGAAAAGGGCTCTCCGAAAATCGGAAAGCCCTTAAAAATCTAAAAATACTAATTACTCGATGATGGTAGCAACACGGCCTGATCCTACAGTACGTCCACCTTCACGGATAGCGAAAGTAAGACCCTGCTCCATAGCGATAGGATGAATCAGTTCGATGCTCATTTCTACGTTATCACCAGGCATGCACATCTCTACACCTTCAGGAAGGTTGCAGACACCTGTTACATCAGTTGTTCTGAAGTAGAACTGAGGTCTGTAGTTGTTGAAGAAAGGAGTATGACGTCCACCTTCATCTTTGGTCAGAACGTATACCTGAGCGGTAAACTTTCTGTGGCAGGTAACTGTGCCGGGTTTTGCAAGAACCTGTCCTCTTTCGATTTCAGTTCTCTGAACACCACGAAGCAGTGCGCCGATGTTATCACCAGCCTGAGCTTCATCCAGCATCTTACGGAACATTTCGATACCGGTAACAACAGTCTTCTTGGTCTCTTCTTTGATACCAACGATTTCAACTTCTTCATTCAGATGAAGTGTTCCACGCTCTACTCTACCGGTTGCAACAGTACCACGGCCGGTAATTGTGAATACGTCTTCTACAGGCATAAGGAAAGGCTTGTCTGTGTCACGCTGAGGATCCGGAATATAAGAGTCAACAGCTGCCATCAGCTCAAGGATCTTATCGCCCCATTCGCTCTGAGGATCTTCCAGAGCTTTCAGAGCGGAACCCTGGATAATCGGAGTGTCATCTCCGGGGAATTCATACTCGTTCAGCAGGTCTCTGATTTCCATTTCAACCAGCTCAAGCAGTTCCGGATCGTCTACCATATCACATTTGTTCATGAATACAACGATATAAGGAACGCCTACCTGACGGGACAGCAGGATGTGTTCTTTGGTCTGAGCCATAACACCATCGGTAGCTGCAACAACCAGGATAGCACCATCCATCTGAGCTGCACCAGTGATCATGTTCTTTACATAGTCAGCATGGCCAGGGCAGTCAACGTGTGCGTAATGTCTGTTTTCTGTTTCATACTCTACGTGAGCTGTGGAAATGGTGATACCACGTTCTCTTTCTTCCGGAGCCTTGTCGATCATATCGAAAGCTACAGCTTCACCAGTTCCAAGTCTTGTATTCAGAGTCTTGGTAATAGCTGCTGTCAGAGTTGTTTTACCATGGTCAACGTGGCCAATGGTACCAATGTTACAATGCGGCTTTTTTCTTTCAAATTTAGCTTTAGCCATTTTTGATAATCCTCCTTAAAATCAATAGAAATCAATTGTTTCTTTTTCTAATCGGCTAATTCTGATTATATTAGATTATACCGATATTTTCAAGCTTTATTTAGCTTATTTTGCCTTTGCAGCAAGTACTTTTTACACAGGAAAAAGTTCACTACTTTTATTTTGCCTTTGCAGCAAGCACTTTTTCCTGTACGTTCTTCGGTACCTGCTCATATTTCTCAAAGAACATGGAATAGTTGCCACGTCCCTGAGTCTTGGAACGCAGGTCTGTGGAATAACCGAACATCTCAGCAAGCGGTACATATGCTCTTACCAGCTTGCCTCCGCCGATGTCATCCATACCTTCGATACGTCCGCGGCGGGAGTTGATATCACCGATAACATCACCCATATAGTCTTCAGGCATGGTAACTTCAACCTTCATGATAGGCTCAAGCAGTACCGGGTTAGCCTTGGACATAGCATCCTTGAATGCCAGGGATCCGGCAATGTGGAATGCCATTTCGGAAGAGTCAACTTCATGGTAGGAACCATCGTATACGGTAGCGTGAACACCCAGTACAGGGAATCCGCCGAGGATACCGGCCTTGGATGCTTCCTCAATACCTTCACCAACTGCCGGGATATATTCCTTAGGAATAGAACCGCCGACAACTGCGGTATCGAACTTGAATGTCTCTTCGCCGTTAGGATCCATGGGCTCGAACTTAACCTTACAATGTCCGTACTGTCCACGTCCACCGGACTGTTTTGCGTATTTGCTGTCAACATCAACAGGCTTGGTAAAGGTTTCTTTGTATGCAACCTGAGGTGCACCAACGTTTGCTTCCACCTTGAACTCACGCAGAAGTCTGTCTACGATAATTTCCAGATGGAGCTCGCCCATACCAGCGATAATTGTCTGTCCTGTTTCCTGATCCGTATGGGCACGGAAGGTCGGGTCTTCTTCTGCCAGTTTGGAAAGAGCTTCACCCAGTTTACCCTGGCCTGCTTTGGTCTTGGGCTCAATAGCAAGCTCAATAACCGGTTCAGGGAATTCCATGGATTCCAGAATTACCGGATGCTGATCGTCACAGATGGTATCACCGGTTGTGGTGAACTTAAAGCCAACTGCTGCAGCGATATCGCCGGCAAATACCTTATCCAACTCCTGTCTCTTGTTAGCATGCATCTGCAGGATACGTCCAACACGTTCCTTCTTATCCTTTGTTGCATTCAGCACATAAGAACCGGAGTTCATAGTTCCAGAATACACACGGAAGAATGCAAGCTTACCAACAAACGGGTCAGCCATAATCTTGAATGCCAGAGCGGAAAAAGGTTCCTCGTCAGAAGAATGTCTTTCCACTTCGTTTCCATCCAGATCAGTTCCCTTAATAGAAGGGATGTCCGTAGGAGAAGGCATATACTCAAGCACTGCATCCAGAAGCTTCTGTACACCCTTGTTCCTGTATGCGGAACCGCAGCAAACCGGGATAGCTGCACATTCGCATGTAGCTTTTCTCAGAACTGCCTTAAGTTCTTCAACAGAAGGTTCTTCCCCTTCCAGATACATCATCATTAAATCATCATCTAATTCACAGATTTTCTCGATCAGCTCTGAACGATACAGCTCTGCATCATCCTGCATATCCCCAAGATCTTCTGTTACTGTAATATCTTCGCCCTTATCGTCGTTAAAGATATAGGCTTTCATTTCAAACAGGTCGATGATTCCCTTGAATTCATCTTCCTTGCCGATAGGCAGCTGCAGGATGATGGCATTCTTGCCAAGCCTTGTCCTGATCTGGTCTACGGCACCGTAAAAGTTTGCGCCAAGGATGTCCATCTTATTGATGAAGGCCATTCTCGGTACATTGTAGGTGTCTGCCTGACGCCATACGTTTTCTGACTGAGGCTCAACGCCGCCCTTCGCACAGAATACGCCGACAGCGCCATCCAGTACACGAAGAGAACGCTCAACTTCCACTGTGAAGTCAACGTGGCCGGGAGTATCGATAATATTGATACGGTACTCAGGCTCATTGGGATCAACCTTGCATTCATGATGCTTGGTCCAGTGGCATGTGGTAGCGGCTGATGTGATGGTGATACCTCTTTCCTGTTCCTGCTCCATCCAGTCCATGGTCGCAGTACCTTCATGAGTATCCCCGATCTTATAGTTAACACCGGTGTAGTACAGAATACGCTCTGTCAGAGTAGTCTTACCTGCATCGATGTGAGCCATAATACCAATGTTTCTGGTTCTCTCTAATGGATATTCTCTTCCAGCCAAAGGTTTTTCCTCCTTAATTTTGTATCCCGGGCCTAAGCCACAAGGACGCGCCCACCCAGATTAAAATCTGTAGTGAGAGAACGCCTTGTTTGCTTCTGCCATTTTGTGCATGTCTTCTTTTCTTTTAACTGCGGATCCGGTGTTATTGGATGCGTCAAGAATTTCGTTTGCCAGTCTTTCTTCCATGGTCTTCTCGCCTCTCTTGCGTGAGAAGGTTACAAGCCATCTTAAGCCCAGCGCCTGGCGTCTGTCAGGTCTTACTTCGATAGGCACCTGATAGGTAGCACCACCGATACGCCTAGCCTTTACTTCGAGAACAGGCATGATATTGTTCATCGCTTCCTCGAATACTTCAAGAGCCGGCTTTCCAGCCTTTGCTTCAACTCTGTTGAACGCACCATATACAATCTTCTGGGCAACGCCTCTCTTACCATCCAGCATGATGTTGTTGATAAGTTTGGTGACTACCTTGTCGTTGTATAAGGGGTCCGCCAGTACGTCTCTTTTCTGAATATGTCCTTTACGTGGCACGGTTCTTCCCTCCTTAATTATAATCTGTAATTAAATCATCGGTACTCACATGTGTCTGATACACGGCCGCATGCGGCCGGGCAAACGTCTGTCCGGAAACAAAACGTTACTAATTACACCCAATGTGTTCGTGCGGTCTATCTGTTCGCTTAGAAAGTGAAAATCAGAATCCCAACACTAAATTAGTTCTTTCTGTGGTACATGGAAAATAATGAATTATTTTCCTGCCTTAGGTCTCTTAGCACCGTATTTGGAACGGGCCTGACGTCTGTTTGCAACGCCTGCGGTATCCAGTGTACCTCTGATGATGTGGTATCTGGTACCGGGAAGGTCCTTAACACGGCCGCCTCTGATCAGAACAACGCTGTGTTCCTGCAGATTGTGTCCTTCACCGGGAATGTAGCTTGTTACTTCGATTCCGTTGGAAAGACGAACTCTGGCGATCTTTCTAAGAGCTGAGTTAGGTTTCTTAGGAGTAGCTGTCTTAACAGCGGTGCAGACACCTCTCTTCTGAGGAGCGGAAGCATCCGTAGCTTTCTTGTGAAGGGAGTTGTATCCTTTCTGGAGAGCCGGTGCGGTAGACTTCTTTACAGATGTCTGACGTCCTTTTCTGACTAACTGGTTAAATGTTGGCATTCTTTTTCACCTCCTGCGGTATAGGTTAATGTGTCGTTATATGCATGCATAAGAAAAAAATGCATTCAAATGCACGCTAGAATAGTATACGTGCTTCAGAATGCATTGTCAATAGATTTTCTTTAAATTTACAGGTATTTTATGGTAAATGAGCGACTTTTACACCTAATTCTCAAAAATCTTACGCAAACGTGCCTCCTTCACTTTCTTACGGTCAGCACGAAGCGCTGTCCTGCGCAGCCAATAGCGCGGATCTGACTGGACTGTAACAATCTGCTAGCTTTTCATTTCCTGAGGAATAACACGCGTCGCTGTAAACGCCAGACAGGCATGGAAAATTCTCCATGCCTGTCTGGGTACGTTTACATTATAAATGAGACAGCTTCTCATTCTTAATCAGCTAATTACTCATTATCCTCTGCAACAGAAACTGCCAGATCCTCATCTTCATCGATTTCTTCCGTTTCTTCTGCAGTTATGATATCCTCTTCCTCATCCGGAAGGACGTCTTCCTCCACGCCTTCGTCAAAATCGAATTCATCGTCCATATCCAGCATGTCATTCAGCGTGTCGTCGGTGCTCAGATGCACGTCGCGGTAGCGCTTCATACCGGTTCCGGCAGGAATCAGCTTACCGATAATTACGTTTTCCTTCAGACCGATCAGAGGGTCAACCTTTCCTTTGATTGCAGCTTCGGTAAGAACCTTGGTAGTTTCCTGGAAGGATGCTGCCGACAGGAAGGAGTTGGTTGCAAGAGCCGCCTTGGTAATACCAAGAAGAATCTGCTTGCCGTCCGCCGGCTGTCTGCCAGCTGCTACAAGTTCTTCATTCAGGTCTTCGTAATCCAGAGCATCAACAAGTGTGCCGGGCAGATATTCGGTATCACCGCTGTCTTCCACACGCACCTTCTTCAGCATCTGACGAACGATAACCTCGATATGCTTATCGCTGATATCAACACCCTGGAGGCGGTATACACGCTGTACTTCACGGAGCATGTAATCCTGTACTGCACGGATACCCTTGATCTTCAACAGATCGTGGGGGTTAACGCTACCTTCGGTCAGTTCATCACCAGCCTCAAGTATCTGGCCATCCATAACCTTGATTCTGGAACCGTAAGGGATCAGATAGGCTTTGGATTCGCCTGTTTCACTGTTGGTTATGATAACTTCACGTTTTTTCTTTGTATCCTTAATGGCCGCCACACCGCCGAACTCTGCGATAATCGCAAGTCCCTTGGGCTTTCTGGCCTCAAAAAGCTCCTCGACACGGGGAAGACCCTGTGTGATATCGTCACCGGCAACACCGCCCGTATGGAAGGTACGCATGGTCAGCTGGGTACCGGGCTCACCAATTGACTGTGCAGCGATGATTCCGACTGCTTCACCAACCTGCACCGCTTCACCGGTAGCCATGTTGGCTCCGTAGCACTTGGCGCAGATTCCGTTTCTGGAACGGCAGCTTAATATAGTACGGATTTTCACGCTTTCCACAGGTTCACCCTTATCATTTACGCCAACGCTGAGAATTCTCTCCGCACGGCTGGGAGTGATCATGTGGTTCTTCTTAACAATGACATTACCATCGCGATCCTTGATTTCCTCACAGGAAACCCTGCCGGTAATTCTGTCCTTCAGGCCTTCGATGGTTTCTTTTCCATCCATGAAAGCCTTAACTTCCATGCCTGGAATTTCCGGTCTGTCTTCACAGCAGTCCAGTTCACGGATAATCAGCTCCTGTGATACGTCAACCATACGTCTGGTCAGGTATCCGGAGTCAGCGGTACGCAGAGCTGTATCGGACAGACCCTTACGTGCGCCGTGCGCGGACATGAAGTATTCCAGTACGTCCAGACCTTCACGGAAGTTTGATTTGATGGGCAGCTCGATGGTACGGCCGGTTGTATCGGCCATCAGTCCACGCATACCTGCCAGCTGCTTGATCTGCTGGTTGGAACCACGGGCACCTGAGTCGGCCATCATGAAAATATTGTTATATTTATCCAGTCCTGCAAGCAGAACGTCCGTCAGCTCTTTATCCGTCTCATTCCAGGTCTCCACAACCGCACGGTAACGCTCTTCCTCTGTGATAAGGCCGCGGCGGAAGTTCTGTGAAATACGGTCAACGGTAGCCTGCGCTTCTGCCAGCATTTCCGGCTTCTTTTCAGGAACGGTCATGTCAGAAATGGAAACCGTCATGGCTGCCCTTGTAGAATATTTGTAGCCGGTTGCCTTGATATCATCCAGCACCTCAGCCATTCTGGAGGAACCATGGATATTGATAACCTTTTCCAGAATCTGCTTCAGCCCCTTCTTGCTTACATGGAAGTCAACCTCCAGCTTCAGGGCATTTTCCGGAACGCTTCTGTCCACAAAGCCCAGATCCTGAGGAAGGACTTCATTGAAAATAAAACGGCCCAGCGTAGATTCTACGATATCAGACATTTCAGTGCCGTCAGGCATCTGCTTTGTAATTTTAACTTTAATTCTTGAATGCAGGGTCAGCGCCTGGTTTTCATAAGCCAGAATTGCTTCATTCAGACTCTTAAAGCACTTTCCTTCGCCCTTGGCTCCGGGTCTTTCCTGTGTCAGGTAATAGATACCAAGTACCATATCCTGGGAAGGAACGGCAACAGGGCCGCCATCGGAGGGCTTCAGCAGGTTATTGGGTGAAAGAAGCATAAAACGGCACTCTGCCTGCGCCTCCACGGAAAGAGGAAGATGCACAGCCATCTGGTCACCGTCGAAGTCCGCATTGAAAGCCGTACAAACAAGCGGATGCAGCTTGATAGCCTTACCTTCCACCAGGATGGGTTCAAATGCCTGAATACCCAGTCTGTGCAGTGTAGGGGCGCGGTTCAGCATAACGGGATGCTCTTTGATAACATCCTCCAGAACGTCCCATACCTGAGAATCCAGTCTTTCCACCAGCTTCTTGGCATTTTTAATATTCTGGGAAATGCCTCTGGCCACCAGTTCCTTCATAACGAAGGGCTTAAACAGCTCGATTGCCATCTCCTTAGGCAGACCGCACTGATAAATTTTCAGTTCGGGACCTACGACGATAACGCTTCGTCCTGAATAGTCAACACGCTTGCCCAACAGGTTCTGACGGAAACGGCCGGACTTACCTTTAAGCATGTCGGAAAGGGATTTGAGTGCCCTGTTTCCGGGTCCTGTTACCGGACGTCCCCTTCTGCCGTTGTCAATCAGGGCATCAACGGCTTCCTGAAGCATTCTCTTTTCATTACGGACGATAATATCCGGAGCGCCAAGCTCCAGCAGTCTTTTCAGACGGTTATTTCTGTTGATAATCCTGCGGTACAGGTCGTTTAAGTCGGAGGTCGCAAAACGTCCGCCGTCCAGCTGTACCATAGGACGAAGATCCGGAGGAATTACCGGGATGGCATCCAGAATCATCCACTCCGGACGGTTGCCGGATTCGCGGAAAGCTTCCACAACCTCAAGACGCTTGATTATTCTCGCACGCTTCTGGCCGGTAGACTCATTCAGCCCTGTTTTCAGTTCTTCGGATTCTTTTTCAAGGTCAATGGCTTCCAGCAGCTCTTTGATGGACTCGGCGCCCATGCCCGCCCGGAACTTATTTCCCCAGGTTTCCCTTGCGTCCTGGTATTCCTTTTCGGAAAGCACCTGCTTGTATTCCAGGTTGCTTTCGCCGCGGTCAAGTACGATATAGGAAGCAAAATAAAGTACCTTTTCCAGCACTCTGGGGGAAAGATCCAGAATCAGTCCCATACGGCTGGGGATACCTTTAAAATACCAGATATGGGAAACCGGCGCAGCCAGTTCGATATGTCCCATACGCTCACGGCGGACGCTGGACTTGGTAACCTCAACACCGCATCTGTCGCAGACAACACCTTTGTATCTGATTTTCTTGTATTTACCGCAGTGACATTCCCAGTCCTTGGTAGGCCCGAAAATACGTTCACAGAACAGGCCGTCTCTTTCCGGCTTCAGCGTTCTGTAATTGATGGTTTCGGGCTTCTGTACCTCACCTCTGGACCAGTCCCTGATCTTTTCAGGAGAAGCCAGGCCGATTTTGATGGCATCGAACGTCATCGGCTGATATACTTCATTTTTTGTAGTTGTTTCAGACATTGTGCACTCCTTCCAAAACTATTCCGGATGAACGAGCCTGCCCTGCGCAGGCCGTTCATTTTCCATACAGATGCAGATTATTCCTCGATTTCCTCGAAATTCTCATCTATATCGAATTCCAGGTCATCTTCAGGCTCCTCTTCTTCAGCAGTCACCAGTTCTCCGCTCTTATCGTCGAATTCCTGATGCTGGTAACCGAGTTCGCCAAGAGAATCTTTTTCATACTTCTCATAACCTTTGGAGTCACCTTCGATTTCGTAGCGGTAATCCGTATCACCGTAGTCCACCGTTTCCATGATTTCCACTTCCGTATTGTCCTCACGCAGAACCTTAACATCCAGCGCAAGAGACTGCAGCTCCTTCAGCAGAACCTTGAAGGATTCCGGAATGCCGGGCTCAGGGATATTTTCACCCTTGATAATGGCTTCGTAAGTCTTCACACGTCCCACGACATCGTCGGACTTCACTGTCAGGATTTCCTGCAGAGTGTAAGCAGCGCCGTATGCTTCCAGCGCCCAAACTTCCATTTCCCCGAAACGCTGGCCGCCGAACTGCGCTTTACCGCCCAGAGGCTGCTGTGTTACAAGGGAATAAGGGCCGGTGGAACGCGCATGGATCTTATCGTCTACCAGATGGTGCAGCTTCAGGTAATGCATGTGTCCGATTGTTACCGGGCTGTCGAAATACTCTCCGGTACGGCCGTCACGAAGCCTTACCTTTCCGTCCCTGCTGATGGGCACGCCCTTCCAGAGTTCTCTGTGATCTCTGTTCAGAGACAGGTACTGGAATACTTCAGGACGCAGCTCATCTTTATGCTTTGCTTCAAATTCTTCCCATTCCAGGTTCACGTAATCGTTTGCCAGGTCAAGGGTATCCATAATATCATTTTCATTGGCGCCGTCAAATACCGGTGTTGCCACGTTAAAGCCCAGGGCCTTGGCTGCCAGGGACAGATGGATTTCCAGTACCTGTCCGATATTCATACGGGAAGGCACGCCCAGAGGATTCAGTACGATATCAAGCGGGCGTCCGTTGGGCAGGTAAGGCATATCCTCCACGGGAAGCACACGGGAAACAACACCCTTGTTGCCGTGACGGCCTGCCATCTTGTCACCTACGGAAATCTTTCTCTTCTGTGCGATGTAAATACGCACTGCCTGATTCACACCGGGAGAAAGCTCATCGCCATTTTCCCTCGTAAATACCTTGGCATCCACAATGATGCCGTATTCACCGTGAGGCACCTTCAGGGACGTATCCCTTACTTCTCTTGCCTTCTCACCGAAAATGGCACGCAGAAGCCTTTCTTCAGCCGTCAGTTCGGTTTCTCCCTTGGGAGTTACCTTGCCCACAAGGATATCGCCTGCACGGACCTCTGCACCGATGCGGATAATTCCTCTGTCGTCCAGATCCTTCAGGGCTTCATCACCAACGCCGGGAACGTCTCTTGTGATTTCTTCCGGCCCCAGCTTTGTGTCTCTGGCTTCCGCTTCGTATTCTTCAATATGGACGGAGGTATATACATCCTCCTGTACCAGTCTCTCACTTAAAAGAACAGCATCCTCGTAATTGTAACCTTCCCAGGTCATGAAACCGATGAGAGGGTTCTTGCCCAGCGCCAGCTCGCCTTCTGAAGTGGAAGGGCCGTCTGCGATTACCTGGCCCGCGGAAACATGGTTGCCCTTGAATACGATGGGCCTCTGGTTGTAGCAGTTGCTCTGGTTGCTTCGTGAAAACTTTGTAAGATGGTATTCAACCTTCTCACCGTCATCACAGGTCATCTTGATCAGGTTGGAGGATACATAGTCGATAATACCGGGCTTTCTGGCAACAACGCAGACACCTGAGTCAACGGCTGCCTTCACTTCCATACCGGTTCCTACCGCCGGCGCTTCCGTGGTGAGCAGCGGCACCGCCTGACGCTGCATGTTGGATCCCATCAGCGCACGGTTGGCATCGTCGTTTTCCAGGAAAGGAATGAGGGCTGTAGCTACGGAGAACACCATCTTGGGAGATACATCCATGTAATCAAACATGGTCTTGGGATATTCCTGCGTCTCTTCACGGTAACGGCCGGATACGGTATTTCTTACGAAATGCCCTTCCGCATCCAGAGCCTCGTTCGCCTGTGCCACATGGTAATTATCTTCTTCATCAGCTGTCATATAGACAACATCCTCGGTAACCCTGGGATTCATCGGGTCCGTTTTATCAATCTTACGGTAGGGTGCTTCCACGAAACCGTATTCGTTAATTCTTGCATAACATGCCAGAGAGTTGATCAGACCGATATTGGGTCCTTCAGGCGTCTCGATAGGGCACATCCTTCCGTAATGGGAGTAATGTACGTCACGTACCTCGAATCCGGCACGGTCACGGCTCAAACCGCCGGGTCCCAATGCGGACAGACGTCTCTTATGGGTCAGCTCGCCCAGCGGGTTGTTCTGATCCATGAACTGGGACAGCTGGGAGGAACCGAAGAATTCCTTCACGGCAGCCTGTACCGGTTTAATGTTGATCAGAACCTGCGGAGAAATTTCTTCCGCATCATGCGTGGTCATTCTTTCACGGACCACTCTTTCCATTCTGGACAGACCGATACGGTACTGGTTCTGGAGCAGCTCGCCCACAGCCCTGATACGCCTGTTGCCCAGATGGTCGATATCGTCATCGTTGCCGATGCCGTATTCCAGATGGATGTTATAGTTAATGGAAGCGATGATATCTTCCTTCGTAATATGCTTCGGGATCAGCTCATGGATGTTCTTCCGGATGGCCTCTGCCAGCTCTTCCGGATCCGCAGAATACTCTTCCAGGATCTGCGCCAGGACAGGATAATATACCAGCTCGGTAACGCCCAGTTCTTTTGGATCACAGTCCACATAATGTGTGATGTCAACCATCATGCTGGAGAGCACCTTTACATTGCGCTCCTCTGTCTCAATATATACAAAAGGAACCGCACTGTTCTGGATGGTGTCCGCCAGTTCAGCCGTCACCTTGGTTCCCGCTGCGGCAAGAAGCTCCCCTGTTGTGGTGTCAATCACATCCTCAGCCAGGATATGGCCGCGGATTCTGTTTCTGAGCATCAGCTTCTTGTTGAATTTATATCTGCCGACTTTCGCCAAATCATATCTTCTGGGGTCGAAGAACATGGCATTGATTAAGCTCTCCGCGCTTTCCACGCTGAGAGGCTCGCCGGGACGTATTTTCTTATATAACTCTAACAGACCCTCCTGATAGTTCTCAGCAGTGTCCTTGGCAAAACTCGCTTCAATCTTGGGTTCATCACCAAACAGTTCTCTGATTTCATCATTGGTACCGACACCCAGCGCACGAATCAGAACCGTGATCGGGACTTTCCTCGTCCTGTCCACACGAACGTAGAAAACGTCGTTGGAATCCGTCTCGTATTCCAGCCACGCACCACGGTTGGGGATCACCGTACAGCTGTAAAGCCTCTTACCGATCTTATCATGGCCGATTCCATAATAAATACCGGGGGAACGAACAAGCTGGCTGACGATAACACGTTCTGCGCCGTTAATAACGAAGGTTCCTGTCTCAGTCATCAAGGGCAGATCGCCCATGAAGATTTCATGCTCTGTAATCTCTTCTTTTTCTTTATTGTAAAGACGTACCTTAACCTTTAAGGGGGCCGCAAATGTGGCGTCTCTTTCCTTACATTTCTCGATAGAATACTTCACATCGTCTTCGCACAGTTCGAAATCCACGAATTCCAGGCTTAAATGGCCACTGTAATCTTCTATTGGAGAGATATCGTCAAAGACCTCTTTCAGGCCTTCATCGAGGAACCACTGATAGGAATTCTTCTGAACTTCAATCAGGTTCGGCATCTCCAAAACTTCCTTCTGCCGTGAATAACTCATACGCATGTTCTTGCCGGTGGCAATTGGACGTATTCTGTTCTTTTCCATTGACATTTCACCCCGTTCTTATGATTTGTTTGCCATTCGTTCCCAAGGAGGCACTTCTTTACCGCAGAAAAACCTGATGTCACACCCTCTGAATGGCAAACGAATAGGCGGCCGCAGGCAGTAATGTAACCCGCCAACAGGCAGCTTGATATTAGTTTATCGGTTTTACGCACAAAAATAGCATAACTTACCACAATAGTGCACCATCCATTCTACTACAAGAAAAAAGGGAAGTCAACCAAAATTTTTGTAATATTGTGGATAAATAAAAAGAAACCTCTGCCGTGCTGGCATAAAGCAGCAGGCAAAGGTTCCTGACAAGTCATTTCGTTTTCGAAAGATACTCCGATTATTTAAGAGTAACTTTAGCGCCTTCAGCTTCCAGTTTAGCTTTGATGTCATCAGCATCCTGCTTGGAAGCAGCTTCCTTAACAACCTTGGGAGCGCCGTCAACAACGTCCTTAGCTTCTTTCAGGCCAAGACCGGTTACTTCACGAACAACTTTGATAACCTTAACCTTGTTAGGGCCAACTTCTGTCAGCTCTACGTCGAATTCTGTCTTCTCTTCAGCTGCTTCAGCTGCGCCGGCACCTGCTGCTGCAACTACAACGCCTGCTGCTGCGGATACACCGAATTCTTCTTCACATGCTTTTACAAGATCATTTAATTCTAATACGGATAATTCTTTGATTGCATCAATAATTTCCTGAGTGGATAATTTAGCCATTTTATTTTACCTCCATTTAATTTGTTTAAAATTGATTTATCTGCTAATGTACTGATTATTCAGCAGTTTCAGGTGCAGCTTCTGCTGCGGGTGCCTCTGCTGCTTCTTCCTGTGCTGCGGGTGCTTCGCATGCTCCGGCGCCGCCTTTTTCAGCCAGCTGCTTCATAACGCGTGCAAAGTTGGTAATAGGAGACTGGATGCTTCCAAGCAGTTTGGAGAGCAGTTCGTCTCTGGAAGGAATCAGGGAGATTTCCGCCATTCCCTTCGCATCATACATAGTGCCTTCTACTACGCCGGCTTTGATTTCAAGCTTGTTTGCAGTCTTTGCGAATTTAGCAAGTTCTCTGGCGGGTGCGGTAGCATCCGTGTTGGAAATTGCAATTGCGCTGGGTCCTTCCAGGAAAGGTGCCAGTGCCTCAAAGTCTGTTCCCTTGAAAGCAAAGTTCATCATTGTGTTCTTGTAAACTTTGTAGTTGATTCCCGCTTCACGAAGCTGTTTACGAAGAGCGGTATCCTGTTCTACGGTAAGTCCGCGGTAGTCAACCAGTACGACTGACTGCGCATCCTTAATCGCTTCGGAAATCTCTGCAACTACAGGTGCTTTAAGTTCAACCTTTGCCATTTCTTTACCTCCTTATAGATTTTTCTGAAAACAAATTCAGTGCCGAAAAGGAGTTTACGCCGGTACCGTCAGCCTGAGCTGCAGCCGGATATAAAAAAACCTCTCTGCGAAGACACAGAGAGGATAAGTTACGGATAAACCGTTACAATCGTCAACTCTTTTCCTCGGCAGGCGCTGTTTTCTTATACCGGAATACCGGTACCTGCTGTCTTCGGCATGGCCGCTTGCGACCTTTCTCAGACTATCACATGCTGTAATGTTTGTCAACATTTTTTTGTGTTTTATATTTACACTTTTTTTGAATGCATTGATTGTGCTTTATTTTTCCATCTGCTTCATACAACAGGGGCCTCAGGCATAAGGCCTGTGGCTTTTTCAAAAGCCTGCGCCCATTCGGCAGTGCGGTAAAATACAAGCGCTCCCTGCCCGTTATCCCCGATAACATAAAAACGCTCCGCCGCATCCGTCTGTTCCAGCAACCCGTTGAATACCCCAAGGATATCCGGATCGATCCAGTCATACTCCACATCCATATCCCAGGAGCAGCTACGCCCTTTCCACAGAAGCTTAACCGTTATGCTTCCGCTGCCGGCTTCCCAATCCATATTTTCGGTATCCTCCGAGATCTCCGTCACATCCTCCAGCGGGCTGTCCCCGGCAAGCGCCAGCATTCCCTCCAGCACCTCCGTATAATCGTTGCTGATATCCCAGCCTTCAAAATCAAACCAGAACACCTCCTCCGGATAACCGGAAATCCGGCCGTTTTCATCCCTGGAAGGCACGCCCAGCTCAGTCAGCAGCCAGGTATAGGGATAGCCTTCCACATACACACGCGTCATGTCATCCTCCATCACCCCGCGCACCCTGTCCGCCAGCTGATCCGTGATGGAAAATCCAAGGGAACGAAGCGTCTCTACCTGTCCGTCCAGCGGCACATAATCAGGATAGTCCGCAGGATCAAAGGCTTCCGTCCATTCATTATCCGCATAGGCGGCCGCTTCTTTCTGCGCTTCCGCCCGCTGTCTGTCTCTGGCAAAGCCGCTCCAGATCCCGACTGCAAACATGGCCAGCAGCACAAAGGCCAGGCCGACGTAAAAAAACCAGCCCGGCAGATATTTCATGCGTTTTGACGGCAGGCCGGCAATCCCCCTGCTTTCACAGAACCTGCACATGGCTTCCGCCTGCTGATAGCTTTGAATCCCTTCCTTCAGAATCGGTATGAACTGAACTTTATTCTTCTTAAACAGAAAAAATTCTTCATCGGTTTCCACCAGCCAGCTGAATTCCTCCCACTTAAGGAAGCTCCTGCTCCGGCCCGCCATGATCTGTATGACGCCTTCCTCCATTAAATGAAGTTCCCAGACGCCGTAAATATCGTTCTGAAGGGTACCGTTCCTCACCTGTTTGCGGATAGTTTTTTCCGGGTCCGACTTCCACCGAAACAGCATGAGGAAAACAAGCATGAGAAACAGCGCCGCCGGAAACACTGGCGTATGGTCGCCTGACCTGAAAAACCAGAATAAGCCTGCCACGGCAAATACAACGCCATATACGCCAAGAAAGGTCTTCATATTCTGCGGGAAGCCAAGCGTTCCTGAATTGATGGTCATTAAGGCATTCTTATAAATGGAAATCCACTTTTCCTCATCCACCGGAAATGTAAAGGAAAATACAGCGCCTGTCTGCGGCTGCCGCCCCATTCCGGCGCTCCAGCCTGCGGCGGGGTTTTCCGGTTTTCCGAAAAGCTCCCGGAACCGTTCCAGCTCCCCGGTGTTTTCAAACACACGCAAAGGCAGAGGATACCATACAATCTGCCTTTTCGACTGGGAATACCCCAGCATGAGAAGGTTTTTGCTTTTTACTATAATATTGATGCGGCTGCAGGGTATTTCCCCTGCGCCGCACGCACTGCTTTTCAGCAGGCCGTCCTCCACCCACAGAATCCGTTTTTCCAGGAAATGTTCCTTTTCCAGGAAGCGGCAGGTGCGAAACATATCAACTCCCAGCGCCGCCGCAAACAAAAACAGGATAACAACGCTGAAGGCCGGGCTGATAAACGCTTCCAGCACGCAAAGCAGCAGGAGAATCACCCAGATACGGCCCCGTCTGCGATATTGCTCCAGAACCGCCCGTATGGAAAATTCCTTCAGTTCTTTTTTGGTGAAACAAAAAGTATATCGGTTCATCCGGCCTCCTGTACTGTCAGTTAAAAACTGGTGTTATTCCCGAAATACGGATCTGCCTGTTCTGCGTTAATGGCAGGATTATACTTAAGATTCAGGAATTCCGTAAAATTTTTCTGGAAACTGGTTTCCAGCTCCTTGGTATAGCCCACGATCATATGCGGCTGTTCCTCGGCATAGTATTTCAGCGCCTCATGCGCTTCATCCTCAGAAAGGTTGATGGAGATCATTTTCTTTGCCATATTAAAAACGCGGAGCTGGCTGACGCTGTATTTTCCCGTCTGCTTGAAATAATAGCCCCATACCAGATCCCTGTTGGCCAGTATGTTCGCCTTGGGTCCCTCTACGTAAACCGTCCATTTTCTGCCAACCCACGCATTCTTTCCTATCGGATGGGCCTGGGCGAAATCCGCTTCAATTGCAGCCAGGGATACGGAAGGGTTATTGTGCAGGTAGGTATTGATTTTGCCCGCATACCTGTTGCTGAAAATACCAACAACATTAACGATGAAATAAATCAGAAGGAGGAACGCTGCCGCCATGCATACCCAGAAGAATACCACCGACTGTCCTCCGATTTTGGCGGTATCAATTGTATAAAGGTAAACCACGTCATAGCTGCTTTCCTCGATGCCCATCTCAGTTAATGTTTCTTTGTAATACCTCTCAAGCTGTGATTCCAGCTTCGTCCATGTACCAGTTACCTTCAGCGTTGCCGGAGGAGCCACTGTATTGGTTTCATCGCCCCAGTAATTCCAGGTATCGTCAATCAGGTCATAAAGCTCGTTTTTCTGGCTCTTTTTCATATAAATACTATAGTAATACCAGATGGAAGAATTGTTTTCATAATCATCAACCGCATTGAAAACAATATAGCTGTTTCCATCCACCGAGGTGCTTTTGGAACCGGTTTTGGTATTTGTCGTTGTGGTGGTGTGCTCCACATAATCCGTAAGGAAATTTTCCACCTCAATCGTTACGTATTTCCCCTCATACTGCTCGGGATCGGCGGTTACGTCAAGTTCGGTGGGACCGGTAATCACATCAAAAACAGCGAATTTAGTCAGGGCCAGAAGGCCGATGACAATAACGATAGATATAATAGCTCTTATCGTCAAGGATTTTCTTGACTTTTTCTTCAGTATGTCCAACATTTTCTCTTCCCTCATTTTTCTAGTTTTCCGGAACAGCAATATAGCCTTCTTCATCTATCTGCACCTTTGGTGACAGGCTGCGCATATGGCCGATGACTCTGGCTTTTTCTGTTCCCTCGTGTATTGTTGTCCTGCAGTCCTTCTGCAGAGCCGGGATAAACTGGAAGCTTTTCAGGCTGCCCGATTCCTCATCCAGGATCGCCCTTACAAGACAGGTATCCTGTGTTTTGGAGTTAAAAAGGAAATTGCCCAGGCTGTAGATAACCGGCGTATTCCCGATATAGTCTATCCCCTGAAGGACATGGGGATGGTCGCCTATAATCAAATCTGCCCCGGCAGCCGCAATCCGGGGCGCCTGTTCCTTTTGCGCCCAGTCCAGCTCGGTGGTGCTTTCCGTTCCCCAGTGAATGTAGACAACCACAAAATCGCTGTTTGCTTTTGCTTCCGAAACAGCCTGAAGCAGCATGTCCACATCCCTGCACCGGAATACACCGGGAGAGGTTTCCGTGGCCCCTTTGGTGTCGGGGTTGTCCACTCTTTCTATCTGTGTTGCGGAAAGAAAGGCAATTTTTAAATCTCCGGCGATATAGTAGACGGGCCGCACCGCCTCCGCCAGATTCCTGCCCGCCCCTGCATAGGGCATCCCGATGGACTGCAGCGTATCAAGCGTATCCGTCAGGGAAACCTCGCCGTAATCGTAGGCGTGGTTGTTGGCAAGGGACACCAGATCTGCCCCCATGTCATGCAGAAGCGACGCATGGGCCGGATCGGCCCGGAAGGTGAAAGCCTTTCCCGGGGTGGGCGCGCCTCTTTTGGTATAGGTAAATTCATTGTTCACCATGAAAATATCCGCGTCCCGCATCACTCCCAGCAGTCCGGAATCAATGCTTCCTTCAATCCCCTGTCCTCTGCTCTTCATTTTGGCCATAATGCTGTAGCCGTCATCAAACAGAATATCGCCGGCAAAAACAAGGGATACCTCGCCTTCAGCCGCAGGCGTTATGGTATAGATGTTCTGCTGTGCCATAAGCTCCGGGTTATTGAGGATATCCGCATACTTCCCCTGTTCTGTTTCTGCGGCCGCTTCCGTTTCCGCGTCATTTCCGCCGAACAGCGAGAACACTTCACCCTCCACGGTCACAGCCGCCAGAACCATTCCCCTGTTTCCCAGAAAAGCCCAGCTCACAAGCAATACCACGCTGCCCACGGCAATGGTGATGAGCATAGTCAGCAAAAAGATGCTTACTCTCCCATTCCTTCTTCTCTTTCTTTTTCCCGCCATGCCCATCACCTTCTTTCTTTTCTGCAGTACAGTCCCCCTCTGTACCTCAGTCTTTCTTTCCATGCTATTATTATCAGGGGTAAACGCCATTACGTCAAGCCTGTAAAATTCTGCCGCACATATTTCTCCAGGAACAAAAAAGCGCAGCCGTTCAATCCGGCTGCGCCTGTTTCTTCATCTATAAAATTAATATTTAGCAACAGATACCTTTACGCCAGGGCCCATTGTGGAAGCCAGGGTGATGCTTCTTAAATACTGTCCCTTCAGAGCTGAAGGTTTTGCCTTTACGATAGCATCCATAAGAGCGTTGAAGTTCTCTTCCAGCTTTTCTTCTGTGAAGGAAGCTTTTCCGATCGGCACATGAACGATGTTGGACTTATCAAGTCTGTATTCGATCTTACCGGCTTTGATATCGTTGATAGCTTTGGTAACGTCCATTGTTACGGTACCGGCCTTCGGGTTGGGCATTAAGCCTTTCGGTCCGAGAACCTTACCAAGACGTCCAACTACACCCATCATATCAGGAGTAGCTACAACAACGTCAAAATCAAGCCAGCCTTCATTCTGAATTCTGGGGATGAGCTCATCGCCGCCAACATAATCTGCGCCGGCAGCTTCTGCTTCGTTTACTTTATCTCCTTTGGCGAATACCAGAACCTTAACGGTTTTACCGGTTCCGTTAGGAAGCACAACAGCACCACGGATCTGCTGCTCAGCATGACGTCCGTCACAGCCTGTTCTGATATGAACTTCGATGGTCTCATCAAATTTGGCTGTTGCTGTTTTCTTTGCTAATGCGATGGCATCGGTGGGTTCATAAGCGGTAGCGCGGTCTACTAATTTAGCAGCTTCGCTGTATTTTTTACCATGTTTCATTTTCAATTCCTCCGTTGGTTATTAACGCAGTACTTTTGTTTTCGGCGCGGAAGGCTCCGGGCCGGAATACTGCTCCCAATTAATCAGTTTTAGTCTTCTACTACAATACCCATGCTTCTTGCCGTACCGGCGATCATGCTCATAGCTGATTCCAGAGAGGCAGCATTGAGGTCAGGCATCTTCATTTCTGCGATTTCCTTAACCTTGTCCTTGGAGATAGTTGCAACTTTGGTCTTGTTCGGCGCACCGGAACCGGACTTCAGATTGCATGCTTTCTTCAGCAGTACTGCAGCAGGCGGAGTCTTTGTTACAAAGCTGAAGCTTCTGTCTGCGTAAACAGTAATTACAACAGGGATGATTAAATCTCCCTTATCTGCTGTTCTTGCATTGAACTGCTTGGTAAATTCAACGATATTAACACCGTGCTGTCCAAGAGCAGGACCAACCGGGGGAGCTGGTGTCGCTTTACCAGCAGGAATCTGTAACTTGATGTATCCTGTAACTTTCTTTGCCATGTCAGGCACCTCCTAAATATAATGTGGTATGGCGCAGCCATAATGCACGCGTTTTAAACGCGCGGCCCGTCCCCTTCCGGGAAACCTCCGGCGGAGCCAGTGCACTGCTTCCACAGTTCAACGGATTTCTCCATTAAACGTCAGACTATTGTAATTTACGAACCTCTGCAAAGCTGATTTCCACAGGGGTTTCCCTTCCGAACAGCTCTACATTTATCGTAGCGGTCTGCTTGCCGTAGTCAATTCTCTGCACAAGCCCGACCGTATCCTTCCATGCTCCTGCAACAACGACGATGGTATCGCCCTCTGCAAAATCAATGGAAACATTCTCCGTTTTAATGCCAAGCGGCTTCATTTCCGCTTCTGTAAGCGGCACCGGTTTGCTTCCCGGTCCTACAAACCCTGTCACGCCTCTGGTATTACGTACGACATACCAGGTATCATCATTCATGACCATGTTAATCAGGACATAGCCGGGGAACATCTTCTTCTGGACTGTTTTCTTAGCTCCGTTCTTCATCTCCACAACATCCTGCATGGGGACACGGACCTCCAGAATTTCTTCTTCCAGGTGCCTGTTCTCAATTGTCTTTTCAATGTTGGCCTTTACCTTATTCTCATATCCGGAATAAGTGTGGACCACATACCAGTTTGCTTCTGCCATACGTTCACCCCACTGTTATTTTACAAGGAAATCAACTGCATACTGAAGGATCATGTCCAAAACGGCAATGATGCCTCCGAGTACAATTGAAATTCCTACAACAGCGGCGGACTGTTTCAACAGCAGTTCTCTGTCCGGCCATGTGACTTTCTTGAATTCTGCTTTCACACCATCAAAGAATTTCGGCTTGGACGTCTTTTCTTCACTTGAGGAATTTCCCATTACCTGCACCTCTCTGTCCGTCTGGCTGATTATTTGGTTTCTTTGTGCGTTGTGTGCTTCTTGCAGAATCTGCAGTACTTGCTTGTTTCCATTCTGTCAGGATGTGTCTTCTTATCCTTTGTTGTGTTGTAGTTACGCTGCTTGCACTCTGTACATGCCAATGTGATTCTTGTACGCATGGTATTCCACCTCCACCTTTTTCTCTGTTAACCTATATTGTCTCACGTAAGCTTCTCGTCTTGATTCATTCTCTGAACGCCGACAACCGCCCGTGGTCAACACCCTCACGGGCTATTGACATAACTGGTCTTTTCGGAATTTTAAGCATAAAAAAAAGACCTAAATCTCATCTCGCCTTATGACTATAGCACACAGTACCGCCGAAAGTCAAGCTTTTTTAGAGGAGGGAGGGAGGATTTCGTATGAGTTTTTGGCGGCGGGGCGGATGGGGGCAGGACGGACGGATGGGGGCGGTGTTTTCATGGGCCAGTCAGGCCGGGCATTGCGATGAGCCTTGGGCGAAAAATTGTGTCAGGGTCCTTCCACAATTTTTAAGTCTCATCTCCATGGCCTGAAGATGGTCCCATGAAAACACCGCCCCCATCCGTCCGTCCTGCCCCCATCCGCCCCGCCGCCAAAAACTCATACGAAATCCCGGCCGCCCTGAACTTATGTGATATGCTGGACGCTCGCAGAGATGCCTGTGTCCGGCCGGTTGTTTCACTCACTGTGTTTCGTAATGAATTATGACGTTATCGATGCGGGGGGCGCAGAGGGAGAGGCTGTAGTCTGGATGGAAGGGGATGGATTTCAGTTGGGCGCCGTTGATTTCGGCGGCGGGGGCGGTTGGGGCGGCGGCGGTGAAGGAGGCAAAGTTTTCGTCGATGCCCTGGCCGGTGTATTTGACGTAGCTTTCTTTGGCGGCCCAGATGTCGAAAAAGTCACGGTAGGCGCAACGTCGGAGGTATTCGTTTTCCTGGGGGTGGAAAAAACGGGAGGATATGCGTTCTTTTCTTCCTTTGGTGTGGAGCTGGAGATCCAGGCCCACTTCTGTGGGAGCCATGGCGCAGGCCCAGTATTCGCCGCTGTGGCTGATGGAAAAGTGGAGCCAGGGGCAGTCGGGAAAGTAGGGCTTGCCATGGCTGCCTTTTTGTGTGCGCCAGGATGGGGCGGGCGGCTGGCCGGGGGCGAATGAAAGACAGGCAGGGCTGTGCTGCGTCAGGTAGTGGGTGGCTGCGCGGGCGAGGAGGGCAGAGGAAAGGAGCTTTGCCTGTTGTTTGGGCGTATCCTCTGCCGGTATTTTGCCGGAGGCTCCGTTTTCATTTTTATTTTCGTTTTTGTTTCCTTTTATATGGTAGATATAGAGGACGATTTCCCCTTTTTGTGTTTCCATTTATACTTCAAGTCCTCTTTCCTGCATGTAGGCGATGACGTCCTTTACCTGATGCAGCTTCCAGACGTCCCGGGTGGGTATCGTCGTATCAAAATATTCCTCAAATGCGCTTACAATATTCATAAGTTCAAAAGAATTCAGGCCCAGATCCTGGACGAAGTCCGTTTCGTAGTTGAGATTCGTTTTTCCGGTAACGTGGAAAACAATCTTCTGAATGAGTTCCAGCACGATAAATCTCCTTTCAGACCATATGTCTTTTTATTTTTTTTGATGCTGTCTTTGAAAATTCCTGCTCCCTGATATTTACCATCTGGATTTGCTGGTAAATGGGCAGGTGTTCGTTTATGCTGTTGATTTCCGCCTGGAGCTGTTCCAGTATTTCATAGGAAGAAAGGCCCTTGGCGCGTTCCGGATCAGGGTATATGCTGGCGGCCAGCTTTACGTCGTCGGCGGATGCACCGCTGGCGGCCCCGTAAACGAGGACATCCTTTACCAAAGGGATAGCGCTGATTTTTTCTTCCAGCTTTTCGGGGGAAACCTTCTTGCCGTTTTTAAAAACTATGAGGTTTTTCTTGCGGCCGGTAATATAAAGGAAGCCTTCCCTGCTCAGATGGCCCAGGTCGCCGGTACGGAACCATTCGCCTTCCATAACCTCCGCGGTAAGCTCAGGAGCCTTGTAGTAGCCGTTCATAACGGATTTTCCGCGGACCCAGATTTCCTCATCCACGATTTTCACCTCGCAGCAGGGCAGCACGTAGCCTACGGAGTCCATATCGTAGGAATGGTTGCTGTTTACCGCCACCAGGGGGGAGCATTCGGTGATTCCGTAGCCCTGGAGGACGAGAATTCCCAGCAGGAGGAATTCTTCTGCGATTTCCCGGCTCAGGTGGGCGCCTCCGCATATGATGATGTGCAGGGAGCCAACGCATTTTTCACGGATCTCGTCCAGGATTTTACTGCGCTTATGGATGCCGACCCTGCGCAGGATTTTATGGATTTTGAGCAGGCGGCGCAGGCCGTCGGCCTTGCCTTCCTTCTCCGCATTGAGCCACAGCTGGTTATGGATGGCTTCGATCATGAGGGGGACGGTGAGCATGGAGTCGGCATGGGCCAGATGGAGATCGCGCATGACTGTTTTCAGATCACCGTTGATGATCAGCTGGGCCCCTCTGACCATAGTGGCCAGCACCGCGCAGGTCATGCCATAGGTATGGTAAAAGGGCAGGGAAGAGAAAACCCGCTGTTCTGCGGAAACATATACGCTGGAATCGCTGGCATTATGCAGGATGGCCTGATGGCTGAGCATAACCGGCTTGGAGGCGCTGGTAGTTCCTGAGGTGAAAACAATGGCTGCGGTCTGTCTTGCTTCAATATCCATACAGCGCCAGGGCTGCTTTCCGTCTGCCAGGAGCGCCCGGCCTTCCTCCCGCAGGCTGCGGCAGGTCAGCGCACTGCTGCCCTTCTGCTCGCCCAGCATGGCAAACAGCCGGATTCTTTCTTTTCCTTCGGGAATGCTTTCACAGATGGGAAGGCAGACATCGGAGGCAAATACGGCTTCGGTCTCGGCCATCTGCATCATCTGCCAGATACTGTCGTCCGCCTGTTCCGCGTCTATGCATACCGCAATTCCGCCGGATGCGGCGACGGCGAGGTAGGTGATGATCCAGTCATAGCTGTTTTCCCCTACCAGGGCGATATTTTTACCGGCCAGGCCGCGGTGGTAAAGGGCCTCCTTCAGCTGTCTCACATCCTCCGCAGTCTCACGGAAGCTGCGGCACATTTCCGTTTTATTTCTCAGGAACCAGGAAATCGCGGGTCTGTCACCGAACTCTTTTTCTATTCCCTCCATAAAGGCATCGAAGGTATCATAATGGGTTACCTGATTGCGCGGGAAATTTTTCATTCATTTTCTCCTTCTTCTTCAACTGCTTTGCCGGTTCCGTATTTCTCCATTGCTTTTTCCTCACCCATTTCATCCAACATTTCCAGGAAGGCGTCTACCACCTCGGGTGCAAACTGTGTCCCTTTTCCCCGCCGCAGTTCGTCCAGGGCCTGTGCCAGGGACAGATTGCTTCGGTAATGCCGGTGGGATGTCATGGCGTCAAAGGAATCCGCAACGGCAATAATTTTGGACTCCTCGGGTATTGCATCCCCCTTCAGTCCATCCGGATAGCCTCTGCCGTCAATCCATTCGTGATGGGAACGGACAATGGGCACCACATCGTTGAACAGGGTTATGGCGGAAAGGATTTTTGCGCCCTTGCCGGAATGCTTTTTGATGTTCGCATATTCCTCTTCGTTCAGCTTGTCCGGCTTTAAGAGAATTTTATCCGAAATGCCGACCTTGCCGATGTCATGGAACAGGCCGGCCAGACGGATTCTCTCTATGGTATGTTTATCCTTCTTCATCTGTCCCGCAATATCTGCCGCAATGGCGGAAACCCTGTCGGAATGGCCTCTGGTGTAAATATCTCTTTCATCCACGATGGTTCGCATGGCATTGATGATTTCCACATAGCTTTCGTTCAGCTGCTCGTAAGCCTTGGTCAGTTCTTCATTCTTGGTGCTGACCAGCCGGTGGAGCTGGCTGTTATGCAGCGCTGAGGATATCTGGCGGATATAGATTTCCATCATCTGCACCTGGACGTATTCCGGGGATACGCCCGGATCGGTTCCCAGGATTCCTATGATTTTATGCTCCTCATCCTCGATGGGCGCAAGCAGCATATCAGCAAGGGTGATAACCTTCTGCCCGTCAAAATGTGCGTTTTTTACAATATCCCGCACTTCCTCCTCAGTGATATCTCCCAGGAGGTGCAGTTCATTTTCCCCTTGGGAGGCTGTAAAATCCGATATCATGAGAAAGCTTCTGTCTCCCTGGAAAATATTCAGGGTGATACTGAGAATGCTTTCATAAATGGAACGGGTGTTGTCCAGATCATAAATCTGGGGCAGGGCCTCCATCATGAGGGACAGGCCGTTTTTATAATTCTGTATGATACGCATCTGGGAAATGGATTTTACGCAGGACTCCACAAGCAGCTCCAGCTGGTCAAAGCGGTCGCTTTTCTCGTAGTAGCCCTGTATATCCAGGTCGCGGATGGTTTTAATTGGCGGTGCCATGCTTTTATGTCCGGTCAGCAGTATGATGTAGATTTCTTTGTTGAATCTTCTGATTTCCTCCACCACCTGATCTCCGCAAACGGGAGACATCAGGAAATCCAGCAGCAGGATATCGTATTTTCCGTTTCTTACCTGTTCAATTGCCTGATAAGGGTCATTCACCACATCTACGTAATAGCCGGAGCGCTGGAAATAGGCCTGCAGCGTGGATGTCATGATATAATCGTCATCCAGCGTCAGGATTCGGAAATCTTTATGCAGCGTTCTCCTGTTTTTTCTCATTTTCCTACAGTTTCCCCCTTTGTTATGTTCTCTTCCTGTACTTCACTCTGCGGAATGGAAACGCCCACGACAGCGCCGCCTGCCGGATTGTCCTCTGTCCACATGGTTCCGCCGAATTTTCCTCTGACTACCGCATCGGAAATATAGAGTCCCAGCCCTGTGCCGTAGATACCTTTGCTGGTGACCATTTCTTTAAAGAGCCTTTCACGCACCCTTGCGCTGATGCCCGGCCCTGTATCCCTCACAAAAATCTTCAGTACTTCTTCGTCCTTTTTCACACCTATGGTTATGGTACCGCCTCCCACCTGCTTCTGCGCATAAATGGCGTTAGAGAGCAGATTGTTGAGCACCTGGACCAGATTGTTGATATCTCCCCGTATCACATAGATGCGTCCGTCTTCAATTTCCGTTGCCACACTGCAGCCGCTGCTCATCAGCTCATGCCGCATGAGGAGCATGCTGCGTTTTATCAATTCTTCTGTAGTAAAAGTGACCTCATCGCTGGTGCTGACACTGGCCGCCTGCCCCTTTATCGCCGTGATGATATCCGACATGTAGGAGGAGGATTCCCGGACCTTTTCAAACCATTCCTCCATCTCCCCATATATTTCCCGGTAATCGTCCGCCGTCACATCCGGGTCTTCCAGGCTGTCCCTGCATTCCTCAACCAGGTTTTCCACCGCCGAAATACAGCCGGATATGCTCATGATGGGTGTTTTAAGGTTATGGGCAAGTCCGCCTATCATCTGGCCCAGCGAAGCAAGCCGTTCCTGCTCCATCATTCTGGCCTGGCTGTCCTGCAGCTGCTGCATGCTTTTTTTCAGCTGGGTCACATCCTTGAAAATTGCCACAAAGCCGGAAAGGATTTCCCTGATATACAGGGGTGTCACATCCACCACGTAATAATTTTTCCTCGTGCCCTCTCCGAAATCAATGGTGATCGCCTGTTCGTAGGTGATGGTGGAGCCGCTTTCCTGGCAGGAGGAAACGGCTGTGAGCAGGTTGTAGATTGCCGTCTTTTTATAGACATCCTCTTTTTTCACACAGTCGCTCAAATACCTGCTTTCCGTAATGCCATAGCCTGAGGCCAGGATTTTTTCAAAGGGCTTGTTATAGCTGATGACCACGCCGCTTTCACTGAGCACCAGATAACAGTCGGAAATCCAGTCCAGCACCCGCTGCATGGCGATTGGCCTGATATCCAGAATATGCAGCTGGTATATGGCGATGCCGTTTAACACGATGGTGACGATAAAGCTCAGAGGCGTGGCCGTTATGGACAGGGTGCTTGTGACCGTAGCCACCACGCTCACCGTCAGCGGGCACAGGCAGCCGATGGTAAACATCAGGCACTGCAGCATATAAAGCCTGCTCTTGTTATGCAGTGCGAAATTGATCATCAGCGTCAGGCTGACCAGCTGGCAGAGCCAGCTGTAAAGCCCTGTCACCGCAATATACGGCCCGAACACTATCTCGCTTCTAATGGTGGAGAAAACCCGGTAATGCAGGTGGTGCAGCGGGTTGGTCCACACCACAAGGATGGTAAGCAGCGGGATAAAAAAGAGCCACATGCTTTTCCTTGGCATCTGCTCCCAGCCCTTGACAAAAATCAGGGCAATGCAGAGGCAGAATACCGGCATCAGCGCTCCCATAGTATTGGTCCAGGCATCCCAGAACATGAGCGCTAACGTATTATCCGGCTTCGTCAGCTTCATCCCCAGCAGGGCAATAACGCACAGTCCGTAGGAGCCAGCCAGCATGAGGTAAAATTTATGGATCAGCTGAAGCCTTTTTACTTTAAAACTCCAGATAAAAAATAATATGATTGCAATCAGCGCCGTTAAAAAGATGGCGGCAGAAAAATCAGATATCATTTTTGCTCCCATCCGCCCGCTTTAGTGGGCATTTTATTCAGGGAGGGTGAAATGCATTTCACCTTTGCTCCCATCTGCCCGCTTTGGCGGGCATTTTATTCACCGGAAAAAAGTCCGGCAAAGCCTTCAATCAGATAAGACGCATCGGGAAGCTTTCTGTCAAAGCCTGCCTTTTCCAGCATCTCCTGCGTTATTTTGCATTCTACACGGACCGCGGCTCCGGAGGTTTTCATACGGTTGACATAATCCAAAAGCGGCGCCAGGATATCCCTGTTTTCATCATTCAACCGCTGCAGGAGCAATCCGCCGTAAGCCTCATCCGGCACGATTTCCAGATCCGGCACAAGAAGCTGTGCCACCTGGGACATGGAGGGCGGGCAGGGATTCATCAGATGCAGTGCTGTGGCTTCCGTGTCCCACAGAGCCAGCACCGCTGCCGCGCACCAGTCCACCGGCGTCAGATCCACCGCCGGGCAGGACATGGAGCGGGATATTGCCCCCACGCAGCGGATCGCCCTCATAAGAAGGAACGCCGCATTGCTTTCCGGGTTCTTCTGGAATACATGATCCGAGCAGCGTCCCGTAATTCTGCCCAGCCGGTAGACCCGTGCATTCAGTCCTTCCCTCATAGCACGGTAAACCGCCGCCTCCGACAGGAACTTGCTCCGGATATAAACATTATCCTCCCAGTTCTGTCCGATGTAAAAATCCGCTTCCGTAAAGACCGCGTCCTCCCCCGGATGCTCCCGCAGGAAATCTCCGCCGATGCTGGCTGTGGATATGTGATAAAATACGGCTTCCGCCTCTTTTGCCAGCGCAAGCAGCATTTCCGTGCCTCCCACATTGGTATCCAGAAAGGCCTGCTCATTGGCAGTATAGTGCCTCACGTCCGCCGCGCAGTGGTATACGGCTCGGATTTCCCCCGCCAGCCGGTTCCATTCCGGACGCTCCATTCCCAAAAGGGGCCTGGATAAATCCCCTGCCGCAACCCGGATGCGTCCCATCTGGGCCGCCGTCCAGCCGGCGCCGAAATACCAGGACAGCGTCTCCCGCAGTCTGTCAATATCCCCGTTCCTTATAAGGCATATAATCCTTGTTCCGCTCTGGGAAAGCAGCTCCTTCAGCAAATGCGCACCGAAAAAGCCTGTGGCTCCGGTGAGAAGCACCGCCTTTTCTTCCCGGCCGGGCGGGTCGGGCAAAATCGCCGATGCCGCAGGAACCTGCGCGGGATATTCCGCCTCCCGCTCCCTGTCGTCCCTGTGCAGCCCGCTCCCGGATAACAGCTTCGCCTGGGCTGCCGCCGTGGGGTTTTCATAAAACTGGGCCATGGTCATTTCCATGCCCTCATTAAAATATCTGCTCAGCACACTGAGCGCCCCAAGAGAGGTTCCGCCCTGTTCAAAAAAGGATTTTTCCGCACAAATGTCGTTTTTCCCCAGAATAGCCGACCAGATTTGCAGGATTTTCTCCTCTGTTGCAGGTTTCACCGACATTTTCCCTGCCTGCTCCGCAGAAGATCCTGCCGGATATGTTTCAGAAAATTTAACGGAAGCCTCCTTGAACGGAAGCTTTTCCGCTGCAGCTGTCCTTTCTTCGGTAAACGCGCCTTTTTCCCACTCCCGCTTTAAAAGCAGCAGATCCGTCTTCCCATTATCTGTTATAGGAAGGCTTTCCAGCCGGCAGAAAGAGGAAGGCACCATATAATCCGGCAGGCAGCCACGCAGCCACCGGCGCAAGCATTCCGCATCCCCGCCGCCATCCTCCGCTTCCGTATAAAAAGCGATCAGCTCCGACGCCCCGTCCGGTTTTTCCACGGGAATCACCGCCGCCCGGGCAGCCGCCCCCGATTCCAGCATGGCGTTGGCAATTTCACTCAGCTCCACTCTCTGGCCGTTGATTTTTACCTGCCCGTCCCTGCGGCCAAGGAAAACAACCCTTCCGTCCGCGCGCAGCCGGCCCAGGTCACCTGTTTTGTACATCCGCTGCTGCGGGAAATAAATATCCGGGTAAAAGGCCGCCTCCGTCAAATCCTCACGTCCGATATAGCCTTCCGAAATACCTTCCCCGGCCAGGTACAGTTCTCCTTCCGCAGTGGGCATCACCGGGTTTCGCTCCTCATCCAGCAGATATACCCTGCAGTTGGAAAGGGGACGGCCGATGGTGATTTCTTTTCCCGGCGCCACCTCCTCCACAGTGGCGCATACCGCCGCCTCCGTAGGGCCGTACATATTCAGCAGCCGGCTTTCCGGACAAATCCGGAAGAACTGCTCCGCCAGCGTTTCCGTCAACGGTTCCCCGCCTGAAATTACCAGCTTCAGGCCAGACGCCGCGTTCCGGAACGCTTCATTTCCAAGGCACAGCTGCAGCCGTGAGGCCGTCAGCTGCATAAACTTTGCTCCGGTGGCGCCAATAAGCTCCGCCAGCCGCCAGGGAAGCACCATCTCCTCTTCATCCGCCATGACCACAGGATTCCCCATCGCCAGCGGGAACAGGCTTTCCACTATAAAAATGTCAAACATCATGTTGGCGGTACACAGTACCGGCCCTTTCACATCCGCCATGAGCATTTTCATGTTGGCAAACAGATTGGACAGGCTGCGGTGGCGCAGCATGACTCCCTTTGGCCTGCCGGTGGATCCTGAGGTAAATAGAACATGGATCAAATCCTCCCCGTTCACGCCCGTTTCCTCCCAGGAACCACTGTCCATCTGAGAGGAAACAAGCACGGGAAGCTCGGTTTTATTAACAAGGCTTTCCCTGCTTTCCTGATCACAGAGCACAAACGCCGCACCCGCCGTTTCCAGGATATAGTCCGTCCGTTTTGCCGGAAGGGACGGGGACAGAGGCACATAAGCGCAGCCGGCCTTAAGAATCCCCAGCATACCGGCCAGAAGCTCAGGCGTCCTTCCAAAACAAAGCCCTATCCGGTCACCTCTGCTTACCCCGGCTGCATGCAGCCCGCAGGCAATGGAGCCAGCACGCCTGTCCAGCTCCTGACAGGTTATTTTTTCCCCATGCCAGATCACCGCCGTTTCCGACGGATACATTCTGGCGCGGTTGCGTATCATCTGATGGATGGGCTGGTTCAGATACGGCATATACCTGTAATTGGGAATTTCAAAAAGCTCCATCCGATCGGCCACATCCACTATGGGCACCTCACGGATTTTTTCCGCGCTTCCGTCCGTAAGCCCCCTTACAATGCTTTCCATGCTTCTGCCATACAGCCGTATGGTTTCCTCCTCAAACAGAGAAGAGGCGTACTCAAACTGCAGCTGGTATTCTTCTTTTTCAAAAACCAGTTCTACGAACAGCTCTGTCTTTGCCGCCCCCGTAAACAGCGGCACATATTCCACTGCCTCTCCCGCCAGCGTCAGACTGCCGGCTTCAAAGGGACGCATGGAAAAGGCCGCCTGATACAGCGGGTTTTCGGATAAGGTCCTGGGAAGCCCGAGCATGGAGATCATTTCCTCCAGGGAACAGTCCGGATGCTCCAGCATCCCTGTTACCTCCTGCCTGATCTGCTGCAGATACCTGCCAGTTTCCTCCTCTGCGTCCACCCGCAGACGCAAAGGCATGGTACTGATAAACGGTCCGCAGATTTCCTGCAGCTGCCTTTGATTCCTGCCCGCCACCGGCGTTCCCACAAGCAGCTCCTTTTTCCCCGCAGCCGCGGAAAGCAGGATACCGTATGCTCCCAGGAACAGCATGTAGGGCGAAATGCCGTTCTGCCTGCACCACTGCGTGCACTGGCCGCTCAATTCCCGGGAAATGCGGTGCACATAATTTTTCCCCTGATAATCAAACTGCGATGGACGTGTTTTATCCGCAGGCAGAAGCAAAGGCTCCGGCAGAGGAGACAGATGCTCCCTCCAGTAGTCCCTGTCAGTGGTTTTTTCTTCCATTCTGTCCCGGGACTGCCAATAAGCGTAATCCAGATAATCCACGTCCCCCGAAACAGCCTCCCCGCCCTCATAGCAGCGGTTCAGCCTCTCCAGCATCAGGGGCGTGCTCATCCCGTCCCCGATAATATGATGCACATCCAGGAAAAGGAACTGCGTCCCCTCCCCGTCCCGCCACAGTCCCGCCCTCAGCAGGGGCGCTTTATCCAGGGAAAACGGCCGGATAAACAGCGATGCCGCCTGCTCCAGGGTATCCCCTTCAAGCTGCGCAAGCGTAAAAGCCGCCTCCGGCATTACCTTTGCAAAAATACCGTCATCCTCCTGGACAAAGGCCGTACGGAAAATCCGTTCCCCGGCAATCAGCCTTTCAAATGCCTGCGCCAGCCTTCCGGCATCCACAGGCTTCTTAAGACAAAAGGCTCCCGGCATGTGATAGGTGAAGCTCTCCGGCGCCATGCAGGACTGGACATAGATTCCCTGCTGGATGGGAGTCAGGGGATAACGGTCCAGGCCGGGCGCGGGCTGCAGCTGCCGCACCGGCTTTTTCACCGCTTCCTTTTCCCCGCCGATGTACCGGGCCAGACGTCCTGCCGTACGGCAGGCATACAGATCGGAAATCCGCAGCCGCCTTCCCACAGCATCTTCCACTCCGGCAAGCACCTCCATGGCATTCAGGGAATTCCCGCCGCACAGAAAATAGTCGCTTTCGATTCCCATCTCCGGCTGCGCCAGCACCTCCCGGAAAATCTCCAGGATCTGCAATGAAAGCCCGTCTTGCGCCCCATCCATGGCTCCCATCTTTTCCTCCGGCGCAGGCAGCCTGTCCTCGTCCACCTTTCCCCTGGAGGTGAGCGGGATTTCCTCCAGACGGATCACGCAGGAGGGAATCATGTATTTCGGCAGCCGGGAAGCGGCAAACGCCAGCAGCTCCACCTCCGGGATTTCCTCCGGCGCACAGTAATAGGCGGCCAGGATCAGCTGGCCGTTCAGTTCCAGCACCTTCGCCGCCGCTTCCCTCACTCCCGGGTAAGAGGCAATGCAGTCCGCCGCCTCCTGCGGCTCGATGCGCAGCCCGCGCAGCTTCACCTGACGGTCCAGCCTTCCGGACAGCATAATTTCCCCTTCCGCCGTCCAGCAGGCGATATCCCCGGTGGCATACATCCGCTCCCCTGCTTCAAATGGATTCTCCAGGAAGCTTTTTTCCGTAAGCTCCGGTGCGTTCCTGTAGCCTCTTCCCACACAGACGCCGCCGATAAACAGCTGTCCGTAAACGCCTGTCGGCAGAGGGTTCATCCACCGATCCAGCACATACATGCGACAGCCGGGAAGCGGCCCGCCGACGGTAATTAAGGACGCTTCCCCCAGTTCCTTCATGCTCACCGCCACCGTGGTTTCCGAAGGGCCATACTGATTGTAGATTCTGGCATTGGTACAATTTTTCAAAAGCTTCAGAAGCTCCCCGGTAAAAGCTTCCCCGCCGCATATAATCCGTTCCATCTGTCTCATGGCCCGGCAAAAGGAGGGATCCCTTAAAAAAGCGGTCAGGCGGGAGGGCGTTATGGACAGAAAGCCCACCCCATAGCCGGCAATCAGCTCCGCCAGCCGGCGCGGGGATTCCTGCTCCTCCTCTCCCGGCAGCACCACTGTCCTGCCGTTTAAAAGAGCGGCCGTGCTTTCCAGGGTAAACGCGTCAAAGCCCACATTGCAGACGGAAAGAACCGCTCCCTTTCCGTAAACAGGCCCCATGGCCTTTACAAGGTTAAACAGGCTGCGCTGGGTGATTTCCACGCCCTTAGGCTCCCCGGTGCTTCCGGAGGTATATACCACATAAGCCAGATCCTCCGGCTTTGCCCGAAACGGCGCTTCCTCCTCCCCGTCAGGATAAAAACGCCCCTCTTCCAGATCCTCCATCAGCAGAAGCCGCATATCCCCCGCCTCTGTGCCAAGCCGTCCCGCCTGCGTCCCATGCGTAATAAGCACGCCCGCGCCGCTCCTGCGGTAAATATCCCCAATCCGCCCGGCAGGAAGCTCCGTGGACAGCAGCAGATACGCATTCCCCGAACGCAGAGTTCCCATCAGTGCGGCAAACAGCGCAAAGGTGCGTGGAAGCAGAATGGCCGCCACCCCTTTTTCTTCCCCGAAAATACGGTTCAGCCCCCGGGAAACAACGCCCGCCTGCTCTGCCAGCCCGGAATAGGTCAGCTTTTTCCCACCACAAATAGCCGCAACACGTTGCGGATAATCAGAAACCGTCTGTTCAAAGACCTGATAGAGATCTTTTTCTTCCAGATATTTTTCCGTATTATTAAAGGTATAGAGAACCTTTTCCCGTTCCTCCCTGCCAAGCACGGCCAGGCGGCACAGGGGCCTGTCGGGATTATGCAGGGCCTCCATAAGGATATTCACCAGGCTTTCATGGAGCCCGGCAATCTCCTCTCCCGTAAAAAACTGGGACAGATAATCGTAATCCACACAATACTGCTTATGGCTTTCCATATTGCTCAGATGGATGCACAGCTGCTCCGCCTGGCAGCCGCTGTAGTGCCACCTTCCGGAAAATACCACAGAAGCATCCCTGCTCTCATATACCTTGCTGTCCTGGTAAGAGAGAGCAACTGAAAAAAGCCTGTCCGTCCCGTCTCCTTTTTCCCGGGCAAGCTCCAGGATATGGGAAAAGGGAAAGCGCTGATGGCGCAGCAGTTCAAACCACGCCTCCATCAGTTCTTCGTTGAACTGGTTCAGCGTCCATTCGTCCTGTATTTCATTAAAAAAGGGAAGGGTATTTACGAACATCCCCGTACTCTGCTTAAATTCATAGCTGGTACGGTTGAAAATAGGAACGCCGATGGTAAACCGGGAAGCCCCGCCGATACGCCGGAAATAGATTGCCAGCGCCATATAGAATACGGCAAAGGGCGCCACCCTGTTGTTCAGGCAGTACAGATAAATGGCATGATTAAGCACCTGCGGCAGGCGGAAGCTCATTCTGCGCCCCACAGGGCTGACCGCGGCGCTTTTTACAGACTTGATAACGGAAGGTTCCCCGGCCTTTTCCACCTGTTCCTTCCAATATTCCAAATCTCTTTTGTAAGCTCTGCCCGAAAGGTAATCCTCTTCCTCCCTCACATGCAGCTCATAGTCCGGGATCTGGTAAGGCTCCGGCCTCTCTCCCGCAAGCAGCTTCAGGTAAGTCTCCGCGATCCGGTTGCACACCAGCATCTGGGACCAGCCGTCCGAAATGATATGATGAATTTTCAGGAAGATGCCGCCTGTATTTTCCCCTGCCCCAAACAGGGCAAAACGATACAGGGGGGCATCCAATACCGGAAGCGCCTCCCTGCTCATCGCAGTTTCCCAGCTTTCAATTCCTTCCTGATCCGTATGGGAAAAATCATAGATATCAAAACGCTCTTCACCGCAGGGGGCAAAATACTGCACAGGCTTACCGTCCTGGAGCGTAATCCGGGTCCGCAGCGTAGCGTCCGCCTTCAAAACAAGCCGGATGCTCTCCTGTAAAAGCGCGAAGTCGATCCTGCCCCGAATACTTACTGTCGTACTGATATGATTGATTGATGTCCCTGGATAAGCCTGTTCCAGATTCCAGATATTCTGCTGGCTTCTGGACAGGGCAAATACTTTATGTTTCTCTGAATCCAATGCTTTTCCCGTCCTTTTTAACCAGTGCCGGGAAACCCGGGCACCAGTCACTCCTCTGTCCCCCTCAGGGAGACGCTGTCTATTATGCATACATTATATTTATACCGTTTTTTCTGCATAAAAGCAACGTAATTCGCTATATTGTGGGAAAACGCGCTGTATAATAAAAAGAAATATCTTACTTGATACTGTAATATCATTCCTACCCGAATGTTATCCTTACAGAGGGATATTGCCGTGCTTTTTCTTCGGGGCCTCTTCCTTCTTTCCCCGGAAGGCCTTCAGTGCGCACAGCAGCTTTTCCCTTGTCTCCTCCGGCTTAATCACCTCATCCACAAAGCCTCTGGCCGCCGCCACATAGGGGTTCAAAAAACGTTCCTCATATTCCCTGATGCACTGCGCGCGCATGGCCTCCGGATCGGAAGCGGACTTTATTTTCCGTTTGAAGGCGATGTTGACCGCGCCTTCCGCGCCCATAACCGCAATCTCCGCAATGGGCCAGGCATAGACATAGTCCGCGCCCATTTCCCTGGAGTTCATGGCAATGTAAGCGCCGCCGTAGGCTTTTCTCATAATCAGTGAAATCTTAGGCACAGTAGCTTCGGAATACGCATACAGCACCTTCGCTCCGTGGCGGATGATTCCGCTGTGTTCCTGCGCGGTTCCCGGCAAAAAGGCGGGCACATCCACCAGCGTCAGAATGGGCAGGCCGAAGCAGTCGCAGAAACGGATGAAGCGGGCAATTTTATCGGAAGCATGGTAATCCAGGGAGCCGCCCATGACCGCAGGCTGGTTCGCCACAAAGCCCACAGTTTCCCCCTCCATCCTGGCAAAGCCCACCACTGCATTGGGAGCGAATTCCTGCTGCACCTCAAAGAAGCTGTTCCGGTCCGCAACACATGCAATGACTTCCTTTACATCATAGGAACGCCTGGAATTATCCGGCACAATCTCTTCCAGCCCGGCACAGGGATTCTCCGTCCCCTTTTTCCCGCTGTGGATGCGCCGGCCCAGATGCCCCACATGCTCCAGCACTTTATTTACGTTCTTTGCCAGCGCCCTTTTTTCCTCCGGACGGATGACCGGCGCTTTTTCTTCAAAATTGGAAGGCAGGTAGTTCAGGAGCTTTCGCACTCCCATCAGGCACTCCCCTTCCGTATCATAGGTAAAATGGGAAACGCCGCTCTTCCTGGCATGCACTTGCGCACCGCCCAGCTCTTCTACCGTTGTTTCCTCATTGATAACCGTCTTCACCACATTCGGCCCGGTAATGAACATCTTGGAGGTCTCCCTCACCATGAAAATAAAATCGCAGATAGCGGGCGCATAGCAGGCGCCGCCGGAGCAGGGGCCAAGAATCACCGCAATCTGGGGAATCACGCCGGAGGCCTTGGTATGACGCAGGAACATGCCCGCATAGCCGCTTAAGGAGCTGATGCCTTCCTCAATCCTGGCTCCGCCGCTGTCATTGATGCATACAAGCGGGGCCTTCATCTCCATCGCCATATCCTGCAGACGGCAGATTTTCATGGAATGGTACTCGCCCAGCGTTCCTCCGATTACCGTAAAGTCTTCACTGGCAGCGAAAACAAGCCTTCCGTCCACGTAACCGTAGCCGGTCACCACGCCGTCCCCCGGCACCCTTCTTTTATCCAGATCAAAGTCATCAATCCTGGATTCGATAAAAGCGTCCGTTTCCACAAAGCTTCCCTGATCAAATAAAAGCTCCAGCCTCTCCCGCGCGGTGAGCTTTCCTCCCGCATGCTGTTTATCTATCTTAGACTGTCCGCCGCCCAGCAGCGCCTTCTGTCTTCTTTCGTCCAGATTCCGGTTTGCCTGTTCCCAATTCATGTGCAGTCCTCCTGAATTTCTTGTTAATCTAACTATTTGAATATTTAATAGTTTGATATTCAAATTATTTAAATAATATTATAGCACGGCCTGAAAAAAGTGCAATCTTTTTTTCAGCCGTGCTTATACTTTTATCCTTACAGTCCGAAAAACAGCCTGTTCGGTAACCGGGATTTATTCTGCCGCAAGCTCACTGCGGACCATATCCAGCGCCGCCCGTATGACCTTATCCATATCATAATAACGGTACTGCCCCAGCCTGCCGCCGAACAGCACATTTTTTTCTTTTCCGGCCAGTTCCAGGTATCCGGCATACAGCTTTGTATTCTTTTCATCATTTACCGGATAATATGGTTCGTCCCCTCTGCGCCACTCTGCAGGGTATTCCCTGGTAATCACCGTACCAGGCTGTGTCCCGAATTCAAAATGCTTATGCTCAATAATCCGGGTGTAGGGAACCTCCCGTTCCGTATAATTGACCACTGCATTTCCCTGGAAGTTATCCACATCAGGAAGCTCCTGTGTTTCAAACCGGAGGGAACGGTATTCCAAAGCGCCCAGGCAATAATCAAAATATTCATCTATCATTCCTGTATAGAGAACCTTGTCCCAGGTGCACGGCTGCGCGCTTTCTTCGTTTTCCTTCAGGAAGTCCCGGTAGGTAATGCCGGTGCGCACGTCGCTGCCCGCCAGCATTTTCTCCACAATGGCGGTATAGCCGCCCTTGGGTATTCCCTGATAAGGATCATTGAAATAATTATTATCATAACGGAACCTCAGGGGCACCCGCTTGATAATAAACGCAGGGAGCTGGGTACAGTCCCTCCCCCACTGCTTCTCCGTATATCCTTTAATCAGCTTCTCGTAGACGTCCCTGCCCGCCAGGGAAAGGGCCTGTTCTTCCAGGTTCTTCGGTTCTCCGATATGCAGATCTCTGATCTGCTCCGCAATGATGGCCTTGGCTTCTGCGGGCGTCCGGATTCCCCACATCCTGCTGAATGTATTCATATTAAAGGGCAGGTTATAAAGCTCATCCTTATACACTGCCAGGGGTGAATTAATGTAATTGTTGAACTCCGCGAACTGTCCTACATAATCCCATATCTCCTTATCGGAGGTATGAAAAATATGGGCACCGTACTTATGTACCTGGATGCCCATACTTTCTTCCGTGTAGATGTTCCCGGCAATATGCTCTCTTTTGTCGATCAGCAGACAGGTCTTGCGCTCCCGCTGCATCTCGTACGCAAAACAGGCGCCAAACAGCCCTGTTCCGACAATCAGATAATCATAATGCATGGATAATCTCCCTCATTATTTTGCTTTGTATTTCTTGATCTGTACAAAGTCGTCCATCAGGCCGAGAATCTTGTCCCTTCCCTCCTGATTCAGCTTCACGTAGTACTGCATAACGCGGTTCTCAAGAAGCTGCTCACTAATGGTAGTATCTCTTTCCAGAGAACTGAAGTCTACCGGATTCAGGTTAAGCTTGTTGCACATTTTGATGACTGTGCCGTAAGCCATTCCGTCAATCCCTCTCTCCAGCGCCGTAACCAGAGTACTATAAGGGATCTGCATTTCTAATGCAAACTGCCTTACGCTTCTGTACTGGCTTAAAATTTCTTTTTTCAAGATCTGTGCTTTGGTCATTTCAAATCCCTCCATTACCTTTTAACCCTTAGGTTTTGCATTGATTATTGTACACTATCTACCTTTCATTTTGCAACATTTCTTTTGAAAAATAAACAAAATTTCGAATATTTTAATAAATTGGTCATAATTTGCTATAAAATGGCCCTGAAAAGGCAAAAACTGTAACTGTTCTGACTAATTTTCGCCCCCATCTGCCAGATTTTTCGCGTTTCATACATCTTCAATATAATTTTTCCACCACCGATTGGGAGGTTGCTTCATTATTTCGTTTACATTCCCTGAAATTTCTTTCATAATATTCCTGATACAGCAGATCAATGAGGTAAAGCTGGCTCATTTTGGCCTGCATGGAGCCGCCCTCAAGCGGGCCTTCATTGGATCCGCACAGCAATATGGAGTCACAGTAAGCAGTCAGGGGAGATTTTTTAAAATGGGTAATACAGGCAATGCGGGCGCCGGACTCCTTTGCCACCTTGGCTACATGGATATTGTCCTTGGTCGCCCCGGAATAGGAAATAATCACAATCAAATCTTCCTTGCCGCAGAGGGAGGCCGCCATGGACTGCATATGGGGATCCGTAATGCAGCTTACCTTGTTGGTAACGCGGAGGAATTTATTCCTGGCTTCCTCTGCCGTCAGAAGGCTGTCGCCGATCCCGAAAAAATGAACCCGCTCCGCCTTTTCAAACATATCCAGCGTTTTTTCAAAATTATCCCTGTCAAGAAGCATGTAGGTTTCCTTAATCGCTTCCATATGAAGCTCCATAATCTTCTCAGCCATGCTTCCCAGATTGTCATACGGCGACTGTGGGGAAGGCTTTGCCGGCGCTGCCGCCGCCTGGCTTAAGGACATTTTCATCTTAAATTCCTGATAGCCCTGGAGCTTCATGGTACGGCAAAACCGGTACACACTGGTGTCGCCCACCCTGCATGCATCCGCCAAATCCGTAATCGACATATACAGCACACCGCTCTGGTTTGCTATGACGTAATCAGCCACCTTTTTTTCCGCCTTGGTGAACTGATTGTAGGATGCCTTAATCTGTAGGATAAAATTGTCGCTGTTCACACTGCCCCTCACTTTCCATGCAGAGTATCCGCTCCTTCCGCGCATTTGCCCGCTCCCAGCAGGCCGGCCGTATTCTTAAGCTGCGCAGGCAGGATGACCACATCCCGGAAGCTGGGCATAATCTGCTTTCCCAGTTTTTTCCGGATTTCTTCTATAATATATGTCTGGCTCATCACACCGCCTCCCAGTATTACGCAGGGAGGGTTGAAAATATGTATTAAGGTTATCAGCCCGTAAAGGATTTCATCAATCCAGCTGTCCACGGTTTCCCGGATCTGTGGTTCCCCAATCCTGGCAAAAATATGCCGGCCGTCCGTCAGTGAAGCGTCCAGCTTCCCCGCGGCATTAACCAGCGCCGTGACGGACGCGTACCGTTCGTAGCAGCCGCTGAAAATATCAGCTTCCGCATCACGTTGCCCGCCATGAACCACCATGCCGCCCACTTCTCCTGCCGAAAAGCTGCCGCCGGTATAAATGCCGCCGTCCATAACCACCGCGCCGCCCACGCCTGTTCCATAGGTGAGCATCAGAAAATCCCGGAAGCTCTGTCCAGCGCCGAATGCCGCTTCTCCCAGTGCCGCGGCGTTCACATCATTCTCCACGGCCACCGGCACCCGGAATTCCTTTTCCATTATATCCCGAATCCGTGTTCCTGTATACCCCGGGATATTGGAATTGGCGAAGCGTATCACCCCCGCGGAAGAATCCACCTGCCCCGCCGTACTGATTCCTATCCGTTCAAAACCGCAGCAGCCCTTCAGAATCCCTATCGCTTTCCTCATAACGCTTTCCCCGCCCAGGTACGCATCCGTAGCAAATTCCCTGCAATCCCTGAGACTGCCGTTTTCATATATTCCCGCCTTTATAGAAGTCCCCCCGATATCCAGCACCGCAATTTTCATATTTGCTCCCATCCCCACGCTTTTGCGCAGTTATACCCTTACCTTTATCACGCATTTTTTCAGACGGCCCGGTTCTCCTGCCGCCACACCCGGTTTGTGCGGTTCTCCCGCCATGCACAGGATAAACCGACCCCGGCCCAGGAGACAGGCCGCTTTCTTTTCACACAATACGGTGCCAAAATCCATTTCTTCTGAGTAGGGAAATTTTTCCCCCTCCGTGGTTCCTCCGATCTGGATTTCTTCCATTCCCTCAAGATCAATCTGGATATCCATATATTTTCTGTGGACTTCAAAATCCGCCTGCGTTTCCTCCTTTGTCACCGTCTCCATTACGTTGATGAAGCAGTCCGTTCCCGCTATTTCCGTTCTGCCGGACGGAAGCCTCTCCATATCCGTATTTTCCAGAAAATCTATAGCTCTGTCAAGCCACTCTCCCATCCCTCTGTATTCTCCGATTCTGTCCAGTGTATCATAAATCACAGTCTTCCTCCGTTTCCGCCCCGCTAAATGGTTCCGGTCAAAAAAGAACTGCAGGAAAAGGCCGGACAGCCTTCTGCCATACAGTTCCAGTCCATTGTTACATTTCTGAAAAAAGTTTCCGTCACTTTGCCTCTCTCATGGCAATCGCCTGTACAAAACGTCTTGTTATCTCCCTGGGCCTTGTCACCGCCGTACCCACAACTGCCGCAAAAGCGCCTGTATCAAGCGCCCTGCCCAGATCCTCAGGACACCAGATGCCGCCTTCCGCAATCACAGGTCTGCCGCATTCCTCCGCCAGCGTTTTCATCATGGAATAATCGGGCAGCCGGCTCCCTTTCGTATAGGAGGTATAGCCGCTCAGTGTGGTGCCAATAAAATCAAAGCCGAGCTGAGCCGCGTGCATTCCTTCCTCTATTGTGGAGCAGTCAGCCATAAAAAGCTGAGCCGGATATTTCTTCCGTACTTCATTAAAAAATTCATCCAGGGTTTTCCCGTCCGGCCGAAGCCGCATCGTAGCATCCGCGGCAATAATTTCACAGCCACAGGAAGCCAGCGCATCCACCTCTTTCATTGTCGGTGTTATGTAGATTTCGCAGCCGGGATAAACTTCTTTTATTATACCAATCACAGGAAGCGTTACTGTCTTTTTAATTGCCGTAATATCTTCCACGGTATTTGCCCTGATTCCGGCCGCCCCTCCTTCCATGGCCGCATATGCCATACGTGACATAATGTAGGAGCTGTACAGAGGTTCTTCCTTTAACGCCTGGCAGGATACAATCAGCTTACCATGAATCTGATCCATAATTTCCTGTTGTGTCATCTTTACTCCCATCTGCGCCCTGAGGCGCGCATACAAATCAGAGCCTTTGATGCTGTCCGGTTAAGCTTCCATGGTTTTGGACGTATCGTCCTGATTTGCAGTTGATATTTTTTTGTGTTTTCGTATAAACCGACTATAGCATATAGGGAAAACTTTTTCAATATTATACGAATGAAAGAAAAATCTTTTATTTTGTTGTTTTCACCATATCATAATGCTATAATTTCCTCATCTGAAAAAAGCCATAAAATTGAATAACAGGTAACTGCCAGGTTACTGAACAATTTTCACAGGCAAAAAGAAAAGAGGGAAAAAATCATGTCAAAATACGATGTATCACGCTTCCGCAATGTAACCGTAGCGCTCAACACCCCTTTCACCAAATCCGGCGAGGTGGATTTGGCCGCCGCCAGAAGGCTTACCCGCTACTATATAAATAAAGGCATTAAGAGCCTTTATTTATGCGGAAGCACCGGCGAGGGTTTTCTGCTGGACAGCCGGGAAAGAATGGCTGTAGTGGAAGCGGTTAAAGAAGAGGCCGGAGAGGAAATGGCCGTTATAGTCCATGTGGGCTGTCCTGACACCAGGCATGCGGCGGAGCTGGCAAGGCATGCGCAGAAGGCCGGCGCGGATGCAACCAGCGCGGTGCCCTGCGTCTACTATCATCTGGGCGAGGAAAGCGTATACCGCCACTGGACGGCAATTACGGAAGCCGCCGACCTGCCCTTTTTCATTTATAACATACCGCAGCTGACCAGTTTTAATCTTTCCATGGAACTTTTTGAACGGATGCTTGCCAACGAGCGGGTTGCAGGCGTAAAATGTTCCTCAGAACCTTGCCATGACATCCTCCGCTTCAAACAGGCCGGCGGTGAGGATTTCATTGTTTTCAACGGCCCGGACGAGCAGTATCTCGCTGGAAGGCTGATGGGTGCGGACGCGGGAATCGGCGGAACCTACGGTTCCATGCCAGAGCTGTACCTGAAGCTGGAAGACCTGATCCGCAGAGGGGAAATTGCAAAGGCGCAGCAGCTGCAGATTAAGATAACACAATTTATTTACCGGCTGTGCTCCTTCCCTTCCATGCACGGCGCATGCAAGACCATTATCCGTTTGGACGGCGTGGACATCGGTGATCCCAGGCTCCCTTTCCTGCCTGTTGACGAAAAGGATCCGGCGATTATCAGCCTCTATCAGGATATACGCAACGCTGTGGAGGAAACAAAAAAATGGTAGGCAGATCTGATATTTAATACTGGAACAGACTGATGAAGTATCGCAGTCAGATATCCGATATGCAGGAGGGAAAGATGAAAAAGACCATTGTCGCTTTTGGCGACTCCAATACGCATGGCTACTGTTCGCAGACCGGAGGCCGGTTCAGTGAGGAGGAACGCTGGACCTGTCTGCTGGAGCAGTACCTTGGAAATGAATACCGGGTGATGGAGGAGGGACTGAGCGGCAGGACTACCGTTTTTGACGATCCCCTTTTCGAAGGTTTGAACGGCCTGTCCGCCATTACCCAGTGTCTGCTGACACATGAGCCGGTGGATCTGCTGATTATCATGCTGGGGACAAATGACACGAAAGCCCGCTTCTGCTGCAATGCGGAGAACATCGCCAAAGGGCTGGAACGCCTGGCAGGCAAAGCCATGTCCACTACGGGCGCCTTCCGGAGCGGCCCCAGGCTGCTGCTTATCGCCCCCGCCCCGATTGAGGAGGGCTACGCATCAACCTCCGCCGCCAATGAAATGGGGCCGGGCTGTGTGGAGAAATCAAGGCAGCTGGCCTTCTGGTACGAAGACCTGGCAAAACGGATTGGCTGCAGCTTCCTGGACGCCGGCGCCATTGACGGAATACGGATGCATCCCAATGATTATATGCATCTGGATAAAAAAAGCCATGAGCTTCTGGCGCGTGCGCTGGCTGAGCTGATCCCATCCATTATTTGAAAACATCCCCTGTCACTGTATCCCTTCACAGTGACTGCCAGAATTCTTCCTTAATTGCCTTCGGCGATGGATTTTAGCACTTCTGAATCACTTTTTTAAAGTCATTATCACAAAAAACAGTGCCATGCAGCTTTGCGGTTCTTAACCGGCTTTGTGCGTGACACTGTTTTTTTCAGGGCTTTGCCTGATTTCTATTATTTATCCACAGCCTGTCCCTGATGTCAGTCTCTTATCCCCAGACCTTAACCCGGTTGAAGCCTTCCTTCAGCTCCTCCAGCGGTCCTGCCGGAGAGCCTGCTTTTCTGGTTTTCCCAAGATAATCCTTATCCAGTACAATCGGATTTCCATCAGGATCGTCAAACGGCGCTTCCACAAGGCGGACCATTCCCAGTTTTTCCGTATCAATAATTTCCGTAGGGATGGAAAGCATATCCTTTTCCACATTCATTTCCAGGTAAACGCTGTCTCCCTCCACCGAAATTTTAACCTGCGGATCGCCCTCGCTCAGGTAATTGTCTTCCTCCCTGGCAAAGGCCGGCGCTCCCTTAAGATAAGCGTTGCCATTGATAAATACCGGCTGGTTTACCTTTTCAAACATTTCCACATCCCCGTTGCCAAGGGCGGTTACCTCTTCCACATATTCCTCAAGGGAAACAGGGGAGCCGTCATAGCCCGCGGTCCCGTTCAGGGACTGTTCCGTGTAGGTCTTAGTGCCTCCCAGGAAAATATTCTGATACAGCCTGTCGTCCCCGCCGTAAACAAGCGTGGTTCCCGCCACCTGCGTGGTATGAGGGAAATGGTAAGGCGTGGAACGGTTCAGTACCGGCTCCCTGCGCATGGTGCCGCAGCACAGGTTATTCACATACGCGCCGCCCTGGGCAATGTTGTCAAAGTTATAATCAGAGGCAAAAATGTTATTATCAACCATGTAAGGGCCATGGGAAACCTCCACCATCAGATCCCTGTCATTTTCATAGAACAGGTTGCTGCCAACCCTCGTGCCCTGTGCCTGCCAGTCAAACCAGGCGCCCAGCGTGCAGTTGTGGATGTGGTTATGGCATACCTGCACATCAATGGCGGCGTGAAGCTTAATGCCCGCGATTTCATAACCGAAATATTCATGCTTTACAGCAATATTGTATATGTGGTTATTGGTAATCTCACTGAATACACAGCCCATATGGCCCACCACGCCGTTCTGTCCGCAATCGTAAATCTCGTTGTTACGGATGATATGGGATCCGATTTTTTCCTTGCTCCAGCCAATCTGCAGCGCGCGGAATACGGCCTCCATCTGGTACTGATAGCCGCCTGTCACTTTTTGCTGTTACTGTTCACACCCCGTTTGGGTCTCTGCGGGCGGAAGTATCAGGAGGGCTGTTGCATCCACCATTTTCCATAGTTGTTGATATACAATGAAAACCTCGTGCCATCGCAAAAAAAGACACTCTCAGATTTTCTTCTGAAAGTGTCCTTAAAAGCGTATATTCCAGTCATACCGATATTCTTCCGGAATCAGTTGGAACGCTGAATCTCCAGTACCTTATATGTGATGGTGCCTGCCTGCGTTTCCACTTCTACAATATCCCCTACCTTAGCGCCGATAAGAGCCTTGCCTACGGGAGATTCGTTAGAGATCTTTCCCTTCAGGCTGTTTGCCTCGGTGGAACCGACAATCTTGTATTCCATTTCTTCATTATATTCCATGTCCAGAATTTTAACGCGGCAGCCGATGTTGATCTTCTCCAGATCCACTTCGTCTTCCACGACTACTTCCGCATTCTTCAGGATCTTCTCCAGCTCTTCAATTCTTGCTTCGATATCGCGCTGCTCGTCCTTTGCAGCATCGTATTCCGCATTTTCGGAGAGGTCGCCCTGCTCTCTTGCCTCTTTGATCTTCTGAGCCACTTCCTGTCTCTTAACCACCTTCAGGTTATGCAGTTCATCCTCATACTTGCGAAGTCCTTCATAGGTAAGGATATTTTTCTTCTCTTCCATGTTTCTCTCCCTTTCTTATTCCTGCAGATTCCTTTTCCCGCCCGCGCTCCTGCCGGAACGGACATACTATAATTTACGGTCAGCATTAGAATATGGCAGTGCCTTCACATAAGCATTGCCATATCCGTTCCGCCTGCCTCATCTAGTCTTCAATTTAACTGTCTGACCATATTCCGCGTTCCGCAGTCTGTAAAAACGTTTCTACTTATACGGCTGATTATCATCAGACTCCTGGTAACGGTTCGTATTATACCTTTTTCTCACATAAGTGTCAAGAATATTCAAAGCACTCACATAAGAAATATCCTTTCTTTTGGCACAAAGCAGCCGTTCCTTCTCCGCCTCCGAGGTCATATCCAGATAGATCGTATTCTCCGGCAGACGGCGGAACGCAATCCTGTAACCGGGCCGCATATCAATACATATGCTTCCCCGGGAACCCGCAACAGCCGGGCTGCCTGCACAGATGACCGGGAGTCCCGTATCCTGATAGATATGGCTGTAGTAAGGGACTTCCTCCTCCAGGGAGATCTGCAGGCCGCCCTCCAGCGCCCGGCTGACCAGCAGAAGGCCGTTCAGCCCGTCATAATCACCTTCCAGAAATTCCCTGACAAGCTCCGCCTCCGCTTCTATTTCCTCATAAAAGTCTTCCTTCCCGAAATCAGGCATAATTATGGTCATATACGGAAAGAATCCCTGCTGCTTCCAAAGAAGGCGCATTAACGCAGGCTCCGGAACAGGCAGGGAACTAAATACCGCACCGGCCTTAGTTTTTCCCAGGATATTCCTAAGCTCCGGCGCCATCCAGATCTGATTTCCTCCCGGAGCTTCGGCCACAGCCTCCAACAGCCGTCCGCAGAGCTTTTCCGTCTTTTTCATCCAGCCTTCGGGAAGCATGTGAAACCTGAACTGTATTTCCTCCTCTGAAACGGTCCACTCCAATGGCCTGTTTCCCATGATCCGCCGCCGGATAAATCCCTTCCCGGTATGCCGGGCTCTTTTTGCCATATCCCTGTCCCAGGGTAAAAAAGCATCTATATATACCATGGTTAAGGGTATGCTGTTCGCCCTGTTTTCATGCAGCGCTTTTTTATTTTCAAAAGGGAATTTCACAAAAAGGCTTTCTGGAAGGCAATTCCCAGAAGACGGTTCCCGGAAGGTGACTTTACATTGGCGATTCCCGAAAGGCTTTTTTTAAAAGATGGCTTTGCACAGGCTCAGCCGCGGATGACCGCCTCCAGCTCCTGCATTGTCTCCATTTCATTGATGCGTTCCCTCAGCCTGGCGGAATGAGGATAGCCGGCTGTATACCAGCAGACATGCTTGCGCATTTCCCGGATAGCCGTATATTCTCCCTTATACTCCGTCAAAAGGGCGGCATGCCTCAGCATCATCTCCCGCACCTCCTCTATGGGTGGACTGGGCAGCAGCTCGCCGGTATCCAGATAGTGAATGGTTCGGCGGAAAATCCATGGGTTTCCTCTGGCTGCCCGTCCGATAAGCACCGCATCGCAGCCTGTTTCCTTCAGCATGCGCTCCGCCGCCTCCGGTCCGGTCACATCACCGTTTCCGATTACTGGTATGCTTACCGCCGCCTTTACCCGGGCAATGATGTCCCAATCCGCTTGTCCGGCGTAATACTGCTCTCTTGTCCTGCCATGCACCGCTACAGCGGCAGCGCCGCTTTCCTGGGCAATACGGGCGATTTCCACCGCATTGACGCAGCTGTCGTCAAAGCCCTTCCTGATTTTAACGGTTACGGGCTTATGAATCGCTCCGGCCACGGCCGAAATAATTTTTCCTGCAAGAAGAGGATCCTTCATGAGGGCGGAGCCTTCTCCATTATTTACCACCTTGGGTACAGGGCAGCCCATATTGATATCCAGAATGGAAAAAGGCCTTTCTTCAATTCTTTTTGCCATTTCCGCCATCAGTTCCGGATCGGAGCCGAAGAGCTGAAGAGAAACAGGGCGTTCCTTTTCATGGATTTCCAAAAGGCTTTCCGTATTCTTGTTTTTATAATATATGGCTTTGGCGCTCACCATTTCGCTGCATACGAGGCCGGTTCCCATTTCGCGGCAGAGCAGACGAAATGGCAGGTCGGTTACGCCTGCCATTGGTGCCAGAAATACCTGGTTTTCCAAAGTCACATTGCCAATTTGCACTTTTGCCATCTTTACATTCCTTTCATGAGAGGGATGACGCCCCGGAATTTTGTCCCTGCAGGCTGCTTCGGAATTCGATAATCCGTGAAGCTATCTGCGGTTCTTTTCGTAAATATAACGCAGGCCTTCCATGGTAAGGGCAGCGTCGTAGATATCTATGACGTCTGTTTCGTCGGCAATAATACGGCCCAGGCCGCCGGTAGCCACTACCTTCATATCCGGCAGGCCGGTTTCCCTTTTTACGGCATTGACGATATATTCGGTCTGTCCTATCTGGCCATAGACAAGGCCTGCCTGCATACTGGAGATGGTTTCCTGGGCCAGGATGCTTTTGGGCTTCTTAATCTCCACTACAGGGAGCCTGGCTGTATCTTCCCAGAGGGCCTTGGCCGAAATACGGATGCCGGGAGCCGTAATGCCCGCAGCAAAGCAGCCGTCTGCAGTGACATAGTCATAGGTGGTTGCCGTTCCGAAGTCAAGCACAAGGACGGGGCCGCCGTACTTTTCATAGGCCGCCACTGCGTCTACAATACGGTCGGGGCCGATTTCCTTGGGGCTTTCGGTGATGATGCGGATACCGGTCTTTGTGCCTGCTCCCACAATGAGGGGCGGGGTTCCCAGGTAGCGCGTAATGCCGCCCACAAGGGAATGCATGATATTGGGGACCACGCTTGCCAGGATGGTTCCCTCAATCTGCTCTTTGGAGATTCCGTCAAACATCAGCAGCTGCCTGATGCTCATTCCGTATTCGTCCGAGGTGTGGGGCAGCTTGGACATCATGCGGAAGGTGGTGACTAATTTTTTCCCTTCGTATACGCCGAAGGTAATATTGGTATTGCCTACATCAATTACTAATATCATGCTGTTCTCCTGTTCTATTCTTCTTCATCCAGGAAATCCGCTACGTTTTCATGGAGCACCATGGCTCTGTAATAAAGGCTGAGGGACTCAAGAAGTTCCCTTCTTTTTCTTCTGATTTCACCCAGAAGAAGCCCGCTGCTCACCTCATCATAGAGGAAATCCTCTTCGGCAGCCGTGGTTTCCAGGGTCACGCCGCCGTCCGGTTCAAAGAGTATGGTAAAAATACCGCCCACTTCCTCAGTGTAAAGCACGCAAAGGATATGCAGCTCGTCCTGAACGGACTGGGGCAGTTTGTTAAAATCAGGGTTAAAATAATATTTCTGCTCATAGGAGTTGGCGCCGCACAGGAGCATGCGCCCGTCCTCCGTTCTGCCGGTTTTCCATCTTTCTTCCATGTTCTGTCCGCCTGTCTTTTATAATCTGTTACTTCACTCATTATAGCAACTGTCCGGGAGGGCGCATCTTCTTGAATGGCTCTGCCGTCCTGAGCTGTTACAAAATATTACACGTAGCCATATACGCCGCGTACGGAAACTTCGCCGGCATATACCCTGGCGAGCTCCCCGTCTTCTTTTTCCACAAGAAGCTCCCCTGCTTCGTTAATGCCTCTGGCCGTGCCGCAGAATTCGCCTTTCGGGTCAAGGACCCGCACCCTGGCATCCTTATTCAGGAGATAGCTGTGATATGCGGGGAGCAGGGCCGTGAGATCCCAGGTTTCCCGAAATTTATCATAAGCCTTTTCGAAATGCTCCATGATGGACAAAAGCAGGGCGGAGCGGGTGATCCTCTCCCCTTTTTCCAGGGCAAGGGACGTTGCAGTTGCCCTGATTTCCTCCGGGAAATCCATCTGATTGACGTTGATGCCGCAGCCTATGACCACATAATGGATGTAGTCAGGCTCCGCGCTCATTTCCGTCAGGATGCCGCAGACCTTTTTGCCGTGCGCCACAATATCGTTGGGCCATTTAATGCCGGCGTTAATGCCAAGCTCCTCCACAGCCTCCGCCGCGGCAAGAGCCATAACAAGGGTGAGCATGCAGGCCTGCTCCGGCTTGCAGTCAGGGCGCAGCAGGAGGGTAAAATAGAGATTGCATCCCTTAGGGGAGGCCCAGCTTCGCCCCCTCCGGCCGCGGCCCGTATTCTGGCAGTCCGTCACCACCAGCGTTCCCTCCGGCGCGCCTTCCTCAGCCGCCTTTTTGGCATCGATATTCGTAGAACCCGTTTCCGGGAAATACATCAGGCGGCATCCCGCCCAATGGCCTTCTCCCCGGTTCTCAAAACGGCTTTTGATTTCATCTTCCCCCACCACATCCGGGGAGGCTTTCAGACGGTAGCCTTTGTTCTGTACCGCTTCTATCTCATAGCCCTCCGCCTTCAGCTGGTTCATCACCTTCCATACAGCAGTGCGGGAAACGCCGAACCGGCTGCAAAGCTCCTGTCCCGATATATATTCCTGGCTTCCGTCCTGTGCATTCCCCCTGCGCATTCCTTCTCTCAGCAGGGTGAGTATTTCCGATTTCATATATCCGTCAGCGCTCCTTTGAGGTTTTTGGCCTGCCTGTTATTTTCAGAATTCATAACCAAGTGAGGCCGCCATGACCGCCTTGATGGTATGCATCCTGTTTTCCGCTTCATCAAATACCACGGAGGCAGGGGATTCAAACACCTCGTTGGTAACCTCCATTTCACTGATGCCGAATTTTTCCCCTATCTCTTTTCCGATCCTCGTATTCAGATCATGGAATGCAGGGAGGCAGTGCATGAAAATAGCATTTCCCGCATTGTCCATAATCGCTTTATTCACCTGATACGGGGAAAGCAGGTTGATCCTCTCCTCCCATACATAGTCCGGTTCACCCATGGATACCCATACGTCGGTGCAGATGACATCCGCATCCCTGGTTCCCGCCATGACATCTTCAGTCAGGGTGATGCTTCCGCCGTTTTCCGATGCAATAACCTTACACTGGTTCACCAGCTCCTGGGACGGGAAGTATGCCTTCGGCGCGCAGGCAGTAAAATGCATGCCCATTTTCGCACAGGCCACCATATAGGAATTGCCCATATTATAGCGGGCATCGCCCATGTATACAAGCTTTACGCCCTTAATACGGCCCAGATGCTCTCTGATGGTCAGAAGATCCGCCAACATCTGGGTGGGATGGAATTCATTGGTCAGGCCATTCCATACAGGAACTCCCGCATTAGCGGCCAGCTCTTCCACAATCGCCTGTCCGAAGCCGCGGTATTCAATTCCTTCATACATTCTTCCCAGCACCCTGGCGGTATCGGCAATGCTTTCCTTCTTGCCAATCTGGGAGCCTGAAGGATCCAGATAGGTGGTTCCCAGGCCCAGATCATGGGCGGCAACCTCAAAGGAGCATCTGGTCCTGGTGCTTGTTTTTTCAAAAATCAGGGCTACGTTCTTCCCCTGGAAACAATTGACCGGAATGCCTTTTTTCTTCTTGTCCTTCAAATCAGCGGCCAAATCCAGCAGGTATGTAATCTCCTCCGGCGTATAATCCATTAATTTCAAAAAGTGACGTCCTTTTAAGTCCATAGCAGTCTCTCCTCTCTTTCTCCATTCCTTCTGACGAAAAAGTCCCACATCCTGATCGTCTTTGATGTGAGACTTATCCATGTCTTTTATATAGTTACCGGTTTATTCCCGCGTACAGCGAATCGGACGGACGCGTCAACGCGCCCACCCGGCGGCTGCACGGGGTTCAAATGCCCCGCTGCTTACGCGGGGTATTTGCTGTCAGCCATTGAGCACTTCCTTGGCAGAGGCCAGCATTCCTGCAAGTCCCTGGATTTCGGATGGGATAATGATCTTGGTCGCCTTGCCGTCAGCTGCCTTTTCAAAGGCCTCCAGGCTCTTGATCTTGAGCACTGCATCATCCGCTCCTGCTTCTTTGATAAAACGGATACCGTCAGCTGCGGCCTGCTGTACCTTCAGGATAGCTTCCGCTTCACCTTCCGCCTCCCGAATCATCTTCTCCTTCTCAGCTTCCGCATGAAGGATGGCAGACTGCTTCTCGCCTTCCGCTTCCAGAATCGCGGACTGCTTCTTACCTTCCGCTACAAGGATGGTGGACTTCTTCTCACCTTCCGCCCGGAGGATGGACTCACGTCTTTCACGTTCCGCCTTCATCTGCTTCTCCATGGCGTCCTGGATGGCCGCCGGAGGTATGATATTCTTCAGTTCGACTCTGGTTACTTTAATTCCCCAGGGGTCGGTGGCAACGTCCAGGGACGCGCGCATTTTGGTATTGATGGTCTCTCTGGAGGTCAGGGTCTGATCCAGCTCCAGGTCGCCGATGATATTACGAAGCGTGGTAGCCGTCAGGTTCTCAATAGCCATGATGGGATTTTCCACGCCATAGGTATACAGCTTGGGATCGGTAATCTGGAAAAATACTACCGTATCTATCCGCATGGTAACGTTGTCCTTGGTGATAACCGGCTGGGGAGCGAAATCAACCACCTGCTCCTTCAGGTTCACCTTTCTGGCAATCTTATCAATAAAAGGCATTTTTAATTTCAGGCCCACGCTCCAGGTCCCCTGGTAGGCGCCCAGCCTTTCCACAACATATGCCTGAGCCTGCGGTACAATCTTGATACATGATGCCAGCAGGATGATGATAAGTACAAGAATAATTAACAGCACAATTGCTCCAGCCATACTACATTCCCTCATTTCTTTCTTCTACGATTAGTTTGACCCCGCTGATGGCGCGTATAATCACGATGGTTCCCCTGGGAAGCTTCACACCGTCCATCACATTCCTGGCGGTCCATTCCTGTCCATCCACGCTTACCGTGCCGGCGGCCATCAGGTTATCCACTTCCTCTGTGACAATAGCCTGCTTGCCTATCAGGCTTTCCGCGTTGGTCTTGATCCTGTCTCTGTTAAAATACTTCATTGCGATCGGTCTTGTGAAAAGCAGAAGCACCACCGACACGCTCAGAAACAACGTTATCTGCACATACAACGGTGCGTCGAAAGCCGCTGCTATGATTGCGACGAATGCTCCGCCCGCAAACCAGATGGTGGTAAGACCCATAGTTGCAATCTCAATGGCAACCAGAATAATAAGCAAAATCAGCCAGAATACAACCTGGTTCATACAAATCCCTCCTTTTCGGCTTTCCTACATAATACTATATAATAAAAAGATATTCAATCATTTGTTTCAGGCCGATGGACGCAATGCTGCAGTCCCGTTACTGTTCACACCCTGTTCGTGTCCAGCTTGGGCGGTTGCCACCGCCCTGTATACAAAGCATCCTCTACCAGAATACATGATTGCCGATAACAATGCCTTCCCGGCTGCCTGCTCGTCTGAAATGGGTGGCGGTTCCCACATTTGTGGAACCTGCCAGAGCCTCGTTGGCCGCCTGTAGGCAGCTGGCTTTAATATTTCCGCTCTGGATGAGCCTGGCTACCTTGCCGGTTCCCGCAGGGCCGAACTGTCCGGATGCATAGATAACCCCGGAAACACTGTTGGGGTAGGAACCGCTTTTCACCCGGTTGATTACCACCGCGCCTACCGCAAGCTGTCCTTCATAAATTTCGCTTCCCGCTTCGCATTGGATCAGCGCCGCCAGCAGAACAGCATCGCTGGTCCCTGCAGGCACTGCGCCTGAGTTTTCTATATTTCTGCCGCCTGTACGTCCTGCTTTTTCCGATGCCTTCCCATCCTGCGCCTGAAGCAGGGTCTGGGCCTGGGCTTCCTTCTGCGCAGCTTCCCTTGCCGCGATTTCCTCCAGAGTCTCACCCTCGTCCAGTTCGAATTCCACAGTAATATAGTCTGCCGACACATAACCGGTGCGGCCTTCGTAGTCCACGGCCGCCCAATCCGCATTCAGCCGGATGCCATCGCTGAATTCCAGCTCTCCCGCATCCACTATCCGGAAAATTTCTCCTCTTGCAGCCAGATCATATACTGCCGCATCGGCCGCAGGCTCCTTACGGATACGCAGAGTATCCCCGGTAACCGTGGCTACCGTTCTCCCCACCTTCTTAGCCTCCTCCAGCGCTTTCTGTCCGAACAGTAGGAATTCGTCCTTGGCCCAGCCGGTAAGGTCACCTGATTTCAGCTTCGTCCAGCCATTCTTTCTTTCCAGCACCGTTCCGCCGCAGTCCGCGTAAAGGTAGCCTACCTTCTTCGCTTCCTCGTCTGGCTCCTGTCTTACATTCAGCGTATTGGACACGTTGGCCATAACCAGATCGTAATCCGTATCCGCCGCTTCCTCCACGGCCTTTTCTCCGCCAGGTATTCTGTCGGTAATCACCGCTTCTCCCACGGCGCCTGTCTGCAGGGCTTCGGCCATAAGGATATCCTTTTCCCCGTCCTTCTCCGTAGCATCCGTATCCGCGTTCTGCAAATCGGGTACATCCGCTTCCTCATCCAGGATTTCCGCAACGCCCGCCCCCAGCCGCTCTCCGCTGCTTCCCTGCGCGCTGGACTGTGTCCCTGCCATGAGCATACATACGGCGGCAAACAGCAGCGTCCGCCTCATAAAAAATGCAATGCTGTGTTTTCTCAATACTTTCATAGTATAACCCCTGTAAAGTGTTTTACACTTCCCCTCATGCCGCCTGTGCGGCACAGATAAGATATGGGAAAATGGCCGTGCCATAATTCCCGCCGCGGGACAGCCTTCTAATTCCGCTCCGCTTCCCGCCAGATATTACAGACATGTTAACAATTGTTGCAAAATTTGTCAAGTTTTGTAAAAAACAGACATATTAGCAGTAACAACACCAGAGATTTCAAGTGTTACTGTTAATAACTTATTTTTCATATGCCGACTGCGGAAGGTAAGAAAAAAGACGGCTGGATATATACTCCAACCGCCTTTTGCTCTTTTGTCTGTTTCGTTTTATCCAATGTAACAGTTCGGAACATCCAGTATTTCCGCCATCCTGAACTGTTACTATTCAATTAATAAAAAACATGATTGCCGATGACCTGCCCATGTCTTCCGTTTACCCTTCGGAAATAAAGCTTATCTCCTACAGGCTCGGAACCTGCAAGCGCTTCAATGGCCGCCTGTCTGCAGGACTGGCTGATATCGCCGGTGGAAAGGGTTCTGGAAAGGCTTCCGTTCCTTACCGGGCTGAACTGGCCGGCCGCATAGATAACATCCGGAATACTGCTGGGATGTTCTGCAGCTTCCACACGGTTCATAACCACGCTGCCAACCGCGACCTGGCCCACATAGGGCTCGCCGCCGGCTTCACACTGGATGAGCGCTGCAAGCAGCTCCACATCCTGGGGGGTAACGCCCGACTGCGCGATAACCGCCTGCTGTGCCGCCTGAACCGCGGCTGCCTGCGCCTGCTCGGCTGCGATTCTTGCCGCTTCTTCGGCCGCCTTCTGTGCTTCCTCAGCTGCCTTCCTTGCCGCTTCTTCCGCGGCCTTCTGCGCTTCCTCGGCTGCTTTCCTTGCCGCTTCTTCCGCGGCCTTCTGCGCTTCCTCGGCCGCCTTCCTTGCCGCTTCTTCTACAGCCTTCTGTGCTTCCTCGGCTGCTTTCCTTGCCGCTTCTTCAGCGGCCTTCTGCGCCTGCTCAGCTGCTTTCCTTGCCGCTTCTTCCGCGGCCTTCTGCGTCTGCTCAGCCGCTTTCCTTGCCGCTTCTTCAGCCGCGGAGTTATCCTCAGCCGCAGAATCGGCTCCGTCCGAACTGCTCTCAGACATTCTGTCCTGAGCGGCTGTGTCGGCGGGATGGGTCTCTTCTGTCTGTAAATCCTGTGTCTGTTCTGTCTGCTCTTCCGTATCGCCCGGATTCTGTGTTTCCTCCGGGTTTACCGGCGCGATATCATCTAATGTATCACTGCCGTCTGTCAGGTGCTCGCTTTCCACCCAGCCGGTGATATCACCGACCTGTACCTTCATCCATCTGCCGCTGTTCTCAAGGACCTTAGCCTGTGTCCCTGATAACGTTGCCAGCACCGGAGAGGTATCATCAGCTTCTGCATGGACATCTGCCACACTGGCCGTTTCAACCAGCATCACACCATTTGCCATAGCGGTTGTTCCACATGCGGAGCTGAGCACCATAATACCTGTCAGCCATCCGGCAGCATGCTTCCACAACCTTCTGCCATTTGTGTTCATAAATAACCTCCAATTTCAGCGTTCCCTGAGTCAGTGGGAACTTTTTCACAATTGTTACAAAGTTGTTAACAAATGTTACGTCTGATATCATATCAACATTATGCCCATTTGTCAACCCCTCAATACAATCCGCTAAAACTCAGGGTTTTCGACCACTTTTGCGCTTTAAATCAATATTATAAGGAAGTAAAATTTATGTTTTAACAATTATTTTTTATATTATTTCGACATGGTTTTTACATATTATTCTTTTTTTCTTAATATTTTATTGCAAAAAAGTTGCTCCCGCGTACTTTTTTCTACGCAAGGAGCAACTTTTCTTAAGATTTTCTTCAGAAGATTATCTAATTGTTACAATTATTACATTTTTCTCGATTTTTCCACACAGGTAATGACCGCATCCATTACTGTGCCGCGGAAATTATTTTTCTCCAGCATCTTTATCCCCTGGATGGTCGTGCCTCCGGGAGAGCATACCATATCCTTCAGTTCTCCGGGGTGGCTGCCGGTTTCCAGAACCAGCTTCGCGCTTCCAAGCACCGCCTGGGCCGCAAATTCATAGGCCTGCGCCCGGGGCATTCCTTCCGCTACCGCCCCGTCCGCCAGGGCCTCGATAAACAGGAAAACAAAGGCCGGGGAGCTTCCGCTGACTGCGCCCACCACATCCATCATTTTCTCAGAAACCTCCACCGCCTTTCCGAAGCTTCCGAGAATCTCCAGCACCGTATCCCGGGCCTTTGAACCGACCTCCGGTGAGGCGCAGACGCCCGTACAGCCTTCCCCTACCAGCGCAGGCGTATTGGGCATGCATCTGACCACCGGAAGCCTCTGCCCGAATTTTTCCTGAAGCCAGGCTATGGTTTTTCCCGGCGCCAGGCTGATTATCGTTTTGCCTTCCCAGGAAATACCTTTTATTTCTTCAATGACTTCTTCAAAAAACTGAGGCTTTACCGCAAGCACAAGTATTTCCGCCTGTTCCGCCACTTCCCTGTTGGAGGATGCGGTACGGATTTTACAGCTGTCCTCCATTTTTTTTCTGGTAGCTTCCGTTTTCGCACTGCCGCAGATGTCCTCCGGCTTTACGATACCCTTGTCCAGCATGCCGCCGATGACGGCCCGGGCCATATTTCCAAGTCCGATGAATCCTATTGTCATATTCGCTCCTTCCTGATTGCTTCCGCCTTCTGTCCTTTTTCCCGCTGCATTGTTTTCATCCTCCGCGGCGCTGCCTTGCCGCCTCATACATGAGAATCCCCGATGCCATGGCGGCATTGAGGGATTCCACGCGGCCCTCCATGGGGATTTTGATATAGGTATCGGCCAGCGCGGCGGTTTCCTCCTGCAGGCCGTTTCCTTCATTGCCGATCAAAAAGGCGCTGCCCTTCCGGTAATCTTCGCCGTCGTACCAGCTTTTTCCCTTCAAATGTGCCGCAAACAGACGGATTCCCGCTGCCTTCAGCTGCACTGCCGTCTCCTCCAGGGAGGAAACATAGACGAACGGCACACGGTAAATGCTTCCCATGGTGGAACGTATGGTTTTGGGATTATAAATATCCGCCGTTTCCCGGCTCATGATAACGCCTCCGATTCCGGCGCCCTCCCCGGTGCGCAGTATGGTCCCCAGATTGCCCGGATCCTGGATATCCTCCAGAATCATGAGAAGCGGGTTCTTTGCTGCCAAAAGGTCTGCAAGCGCATATTTTTTCTGCCGCATTACGCACAGGATTCCCTGCGGCGCCGCGGTATCGCTCATCTTGCGGAAGACCTCCTCCGACACGGTTTCAAAGGGCCGTCCGGCCAGCTTCTCCATACAGGCCGCATTCTGAAAGCCTTCCACAGCATATATTTCTTCAATTTCTTCTTCCGGCGCTTCCAGAAACATTTTCACGCCTTCCACCACGTATTTGCCCTCCTGCCTGCGCTCCTTTGCCTTCTGGTTCAGCGCAGCCACTTTTTTAACACGGGTGTTGGATGCCGATGTAATCATTAACTGTTCCTGCCTTTCTGCGGCCTACAGCTGCTTTAACAGCTTTCTGGCAGTCTCGTGGGAAGCAAGCACAATCAGATGCTCCCCATCCTCTATGAAATCATCCGCAGAGGGCATGATGTGGGATTCGCGGCCTTCCTTCTTAATCCCGATGATCGTAACGCGGTAGCGCGCCGCAATGTTGGATTCCCGGATGGATTTTCCCACCCATTCCTTCAACGGGCTGATTTCATAAATACCGTATTTGGAAGAGATTTCAATATAATCAAACACGTTATCCATGCTGAACCTGGCCGCACAGCGCTCGGCAATATCCTTTTCCGGATAAATAACCTCGTCCGCGCCGTTGCGCAGCAGGAATTTGGCCTGGATATCCCTGGTCGCCTTGCTCACCACATGCTTTCCGCCCATTTCCTTTACCAGGCTGGTAATTTCCAGGCTGCTCTGGAAGTTCGTGCCGATACAGATAAAAATCACGTCAAAATTGCCGATTCCAAGGCTGCGCAGCACTTCAGGATTCGTGCAGTCCCCGATTTTGGAGCTGGTAGCGTAGGGAACAAGGCCTTCCAGCTTCCTTTCATCACTGTCAATTATCATGACATCATTTCCCAGGTCGAGAAGGTTGGAGGCAAGATGCTGCCCAAAACGCCCCAAACCGATAACAAGCATAGATTTCATAGTAATTATTTATCCTCCTTAGAATTATCCCACCACAATTTTTTCCACCGGCTGCTTCACCGGAGGCTCCGGCTTGCTTCTGGCAAAAACAAGGGTAAAGGTCAGGCTTCCCAGCCTGCCGCAGTACATGAGCAAAATGATGACGATACGGGACAACGGCACCAGTTCCCTGGTAATTCCCGTTGTCATTCCCACCGTCCCAATGGCGGAAAACACCTCAAACAGCGCGTCCGAAAGCTTCAGCGGCTGCGCCGACATGATAATGAGGGCCGCTGCCACAGCCAGTCCCAGGTCGATGGTAACAATGGCGCTGGCTCTCTTTACCGCGCTCTCCTCCAGACGCCTGTCCAGAATATTGACTCCATGGGTCCCCCGCACCATGGCTATGGTGGAAAGAACCATGACGACCGCAGTGGTCACTTTCACGCCGCCCGCCGTAGAACCGGGGCTGCCGCCAATAAACATAAGAACCATCGTTAAAAATTTGCTGGAATCCTTCAGCGCAGCGGTGTCCACGCTGTTAAAGCCCGCAGTCCTGGGCGTTACCGAGCTGAACAGGGAACCCAATATCCTCTCCCTGACATTCATTCCGGCCAGCACATTGTCCTTTTCCATCAGGTAAAAAAGCAGGGCTCCGCCGAAAATCAGGATCCCTGTGGTAATCAGTACGATCTTGGTGTGCAGAAGATATTTTTTGAAATTCAGTCTGTTTCTGTGGATATCATCCCAGACAAGGAAGCCTGCCCCGCCGATTATAATCAGGGCCATAATGGTCAGGTTCACCAGGATATCCCCTTCATACGCCACCAGCGAGCTGTAAGCCTCATTTCTGCCCATCAGGTCAAAGCCGGCGTTGCAGAAGGCTGAAATTGCATGGAAAATTCCCATATAGCAGCCTCTCCAGAACCCATACTGCGGCACAAAGCGGATAGATAGCAGCAGGGCGCCTGTCAGCTCAAAGGCAAAGGTGCCCATCACAATCTTGCGGACCAGCTTTACCACGCCGGCCAGTTCAATGGTGCTCACGCTTTCATGGATGGCCTCCCTTTCCTTCAGCCCGATTTTCTTTTTCAAAAGGACCGCGATATAGCTGCCGATAGTGATGAAGCCCAGGCCTCCGATCTGTATCAGGGTCAAAATGACCAGCTGTCCGAACAGGCTCCAGTTCTGATAGGTATCCGCTACCACCAGACCGGTCACGCAGGTGGCCGAGGTGGCCGTAAACAGGGCGTCCAGAAAGGGCATCCATTCCCTGCTGCGGGTAGAAACCGGGAGGCATAAAAGAAGCGCTCCCATCAGTATAATGAGGGCAAAGCCCAGGGCAAGCATTCTGGTATACGGCATTTTCTGTTTTTTCTTAGTCAGCATAATTAATCTTCCATCGTAACTGTTTAAGTCCCGCACAGTTACCTTCTGTTAAGTCCCCGTAAACAGGCCGCGGGAATCAAAGACCTCGCTGCAAGCAACGAGGTATCAAACTTGCAGCGCTGCAAAGCAGCGGGGTATTTGACCCTCGCAGCAGTCGCCAAATATCCATGCAAGCATGGATACTTGGCTCGTTGCTCGCGGGAATAAACAGGAAGGCGCCGGTTCACACCGGACGCCTTTATTTCCTTTCTGATTCAGCATTCTTAAATTGCAAGCAGCTTGCTGATTCTGTATTCGTATTCCGGAATATCCTTCTGCATTGCCAGCGCATCCTCGATGTCAAAATCCTGGAATTCGCCGTGGCGGTAACCGATAACCCGGTTAGTTTTACCCTCGCAGAGGATATCCGCCGCAAGGCAGCCCATAATGGAGGCATAATAGCGATCCTTACAGGTAGGGCTTCCGCCTCGCTGCATGTAGCCCAGGATCGTCGCCCTGGTTTCCACACCTGTGGCTGCTTCGATTCTTCTTGCCATGGAGGTGGAATGTCCGATACCCTCCGCATTGATAATCAGATGATGGGTTTTGCCCCGTTTTCTGTTGTTGATGATGTTGTTGATGATGTTCTGCTCATTATAATCGTATTTTTCAGGAAGAAGGATATCCTCCGCGCCGTTGGCAACACCGCACCAGAGGGCGATATAACCGGCATTCCTGCCCATTACCTCAATAATGCTGCAGCGTTCATGGGAGGATGAGGTGTCCCTTACCTTATCGATTGCCTGCATGGCCGTATTCACCGCCGTGTCAAACCCTATCGTATAATCCGTACAGGCAATATCCAAATCAATGGTGCCGGGAAGGCCTATGGTGTTGATGCCGTGACGAGAGAGAGCCTGCGCTCCCTGATAGGAGCCGTCCCCGCCGATAACCACCAGACCGTCGATGCCATGCTTATGGCAGATTTCCGCCCCCTTCTTCTGTCCGGCCTCCGTCTTGAATTCCTGGCAGCGGGCTGTGCCCAGCACGGTGCCGCCTCTCTGAATGATATCAGAAACGCTGCGGGCCTGCATATCCACGATTTCTTCATTTAAAAGGCCCTGATAGCCTCTCTTGATTCCCTTTACCTTAACTCCGTTGCTGATCGCCTTCCTGACAACGGCGCGGATTGCCGCGTTCATTCCCGGCGCATCGCCGCCGCTTGTCAATATTCCAATAGTTTTAATAGCCTTTGCCATGAATTATCCTCCAGTCTGCCGCCCTGTGCGGTCATCGTGAAATGGTGTCCCGTTTTGCAGCACCTCTTTTTGGCGTCTTTTCTTAACTGATCTTGTTTTTATTTTAATCTATACACGGTTTGTTTTCAATCCTTTTCTCGGATTCCGTGCTTCCGGCGCTGCACATTTGTAACTGTCCCGTCCCTTCACAGTTACTGCCGGAATCCATCCTGAATCGTCCCTGGCGATGGATTTTGGCACTTCTGAATCACTTTCTTACGGTCAGGGCAGTAAATGCGCAGACCTGTCGGACTGTAACCTGATTTTAAACCACCCTGATATTGCTTTCCCCGTACAGCTCCGATAATCTGGACACCAGCTCCTTATCCGCCTTCACATTCCTGTTGGGCGGCAGCGCCTTTTTGGCCTTGGGATTTTCCACATAGATAACGACGCCGTCATTTCCGTCGGACTGGGCAAGAAGCTCCAGCAGCGCTTTTTCCGTCTTCTCATATGCTTCCTTTGTGGGGAATTTAATCCACAGTGTCTTCCTGATATCGTCAAAGGCCTGGATGGATTCACAGATCAGCTTGCCGTCCCGATCCTCCTCCGCGGAGGCGCGGCCTTTGATGAACACCTTGCTGTCCTCCGTCAGTTTGGCGCTTTCCTGCTCATAAACCTTGGGAAAAACAACAACCTCCACAGTGCCCACCAGATCCTCCAGGGTCAGGAAGGCCATCACCTTATCGTTCCTGGTATACTTGATTTTTTTATCGGAAATCATGCCGCCTATGGTCACCCGTTCCTGATCGCGCACATTCATTTCCCCGGTTTCCTCATCCAGCAGGAAATCCGCCGTGGTTCTTGTAATGTGCTTCCTCCAGGTCTGCTCATATTCCTCCAGGGGATGTCCGCTGACATAAATGCCAAGGACCTCCTTCTCAAAGCCCAGGAGCAGCTCCTTGGAATATTCCCCCACGTCGGGCAGGCGGATTTCAAATTCGCCCTTGTCTTCCTCATCCACCAGATCAAAAAGGCTCATCTGGCCCGCCAGGTTATTCTTTTTATTATGCTGCTGGGCATCCATCATCTGCACAAAAACGCTCATAAACTGTTTTCTTGTGCCGCCCAGCCCGTCGAAGGTGCCTGATTTGATAAAATTTTCCACCGTCCGTTTGTTGACTTCGGAGTCCGCCATGCGGGTCACAAAATCCTGAATGCTCAAAAACGGGCCTCTTGCCTCACGTTCCGCGGTAACCTGGTCGATCACAGGCCTTCCCACGCCCTTAATTGCGGTCAACGCATACCGGATGGAGCCGCCGGACACGGAAAAACCGGCCTCTCCTTCATTGATATCCGGAGGGAGGATTTTAATGCCCATGGATCGGCAGGTGAGGATATATTCGGAAACCTTGCCCGGGTTATCAATGACGGACGTAAGCAGCGCCGCCATGAATTCCACAGGATAGTAATATTTCAGATAAGCGGTCTGGTAGGAAACCACCGCGTAGCAGGCCGCATGGGACTTGTTGAAGGCATATTTGGCAAAATCCATCATTTCTTCATAAATCGTCCCCGCAACTTCCGCGGAAATCCCGTTGCTCACACAGCCCGGAACGCCTTCTTCCTCATTGCCGTAAATAAAGTTCGCACGTTCCTTCTCCATAACCGACTGTTTTTTCTTGCTCATGGCACGGCGCACCAGGTCGCTTCGTCCCATGGTATAACCGCCCAGATCACGCACGATCTGCATTACCTGCTCCTGGTACACAATACAGCCGTAGGTCGGCTCCAGAATCGGCTTCAGCTGCGGGCAGAGATAGGTGATGCTGGCCGCATTGTTCTTACCTTTAATATAGCGCGGGATAAAGTCCATGGGGCCCGGCCGATACAGGGAAATTCCTGCGATGATATCCTCCAGGTTCTGGGGCTTGAGCTCCTTCATGAAGTTTTTCATCCCGCCGCTTTCCACCTGGAACACGCCGTCCGTCCTGCCGGTCCCGATGGAATCCAGGACAGCTTTGTCGTTAAAATCCACATTGTCCATATCCAGCTTCACGCCGGTATCCTTTTCCACCAGACGCACCGCGTTCTGGATTACCGTAAGGGTACGCAGCCCCAGGAAGTCCATTTTCAGAAGGCCCAGCTCCTCCAGCGTCGTCATGGTGAACTGGGTGGTAATGCAGCCGTCGGAACCACGGGAAAGCGGCACAAATTCGTCCGCGCTCTCCGGACAGATAACCACGCCGGCAGCATGCATGGAGGTATGTCTGGGAAGACCCTCCAGGCGCTTGCTCATATCAATAAGGACCTTTACCTGCTCATCGGATTCATAGAGCTTTCTCAGCTCCGGATTGGCCTGCAGCGCCCTGTCAATGGTCACATTCAGCTCATTGGGTATCATTTTTGCGATACCGTCCACATAGGAATAGGGAAGATCCATTACCCGGCCCACATCCCGGATAACACCCTTGGCCGCCATGGTACCGAAGGTGACGATCTGCACTACCTTTTCAGAGCCGTATTTTCTTCCCACGTAGTCTATGACCTCCTGCCTTCTTTCGAAGCAGAAGTCAATATCAATATCCGGCATGGACACACGCTCCGGATTGAGGAAACGTTCAAACAGCAGATTATATTTAATAGGATCAATATTCGTTATTTTCAGGCAGTAGGACACAATGCTGCCAGCCGCCGAACCTCTTCCGGGACCTACCATAATATCGTTGCTTTTGGCATAATTAATAAAGTCCCAGACGATGAGGAAATAATCCACATAGCCCATGCGTTTGATAATGCCAAGCTCATAATCCAGCCGTTCCCTGAGCGTACCGTCATCCTCAGGGTAACGTTCTTTAAGCCCGTCGTCGCACAGCTTGTTCAGATAGCCCCAGGAATCATAGCCTTCGGGCACCTCAAAATGAGGCAGCTTTGTCACGCCGAATTCGATTTCCACATTACAGCGGTCCGCTATGGACTGGGTATTCTCCACCGCCTCCCAGGCGTAGGGGAACAGCCCCTTCATTTCTTCCTCGCTTTTTACATAATACTGGCCGCCCTCGTAACGCATACGGTCCTCATCCGCCAGCTTCTTCCCGGTCTGGATACACAGCAGGATATCATGGGGCTTCTCGTCCTCTCTATAGGTATAATGCACGTCGTTGGTGGCTACCAGAGGGATATCAAGCTCCTTGCTTATGGAAAGCAGCGCCGTATTCACCGTATGCTGCGCCGGGATACCGTGATCCTGCAGCTCCAGGAAAAAATTCCCTTTGCCAAAGCATTCCTGGTACTTAAGCGCCGCCTTTTTGGCTTCGTCTATGAGGCCCTTCTGGATATTCCTGGCCACTTCTCCTGCAAGACAGGCGGACAGGGCGATAATGCCCTCATGGTAACGGTTCAGAATCTCCATATCCACACGGGGCTTATAGTAATAGCCCTCCGTAAAGCCCTTGCTCACAATTTTCATCAGATTGGCATAGCCGGTATTGTTTTCCGCCAGCAGCACCAGATGGTAATACCGGTCGTCCCCGCCGGTCAGCTCCTTATCAAAACGGGAATTGGGCGCTACATAGACCTCACAGCCCAGGATGGGCTTGATTCCCGCTTCCTTCGCAGCCCGGTAGAAATCAATTACGCCATACATCACTCCATGGTCGGTGATGGCCGCGCTGTCCATGCCCAGTTCTTTTACCCGTTTTACATACTCTTTTATCTTATTCGACCCGTCCAGAAGGCTGTATTCCGTATGGACGTGAAGATGTGCAAATGCCATGGATTATTGACTCCTTTCCCGGACAAACATGCCCTTGTTTTTTTCCATTCCGAACCTTTGCTGGAACCAGTCGCATTTACAGAGGAAGGAATAATAGACATTCAGGCCGCAGCCATGCATGGTTTCAAAATTACCCTGTCCCTTTGCCAGGATCACATCCGCCTCGTCCAGAAGCCGCCTCGTCTGTTCATCCACATAGGCAAGAGGCGTCCCTGCCACGCCGCAGCCGTTGCCCGTTACCTTAGCCACCTCGCACAGCCCCACCTGGACAGCGTCCTCCATAGTTGCATCATTCAGGGTATTCTCCCCCCGCACCAGAACGGTCAGATCCAATCCAGGAAAACGCTTCTGCATTTCTTCAACGACCAGCTTATCGCAAACGATCTCGCCGCAGTTATCAGTTATGTAAACCATTTTATCCGCCTTTTCCAAATCGTCCAGCAGCCGGGCATATACCTGCTCGTCCATACGATCCTGCGCCGCCTCATTCAGAAGCTGAAAAAGCGTCTCCTTGTCCACGCTGGAGGCCATGCCGAAATCAATATAATTGGCAACCCGCGCATAGACAAACGCCGTATGCAGCGGATCCTCCCCCGCCGCCATCGCCGCCCGGATGTCAGGCTCTACCGATAACATAAGCTCATTAAATTCCTTTTTAATCTTATCATAATCCGTTACCGGGCCGAAAATACCGCGGTAAACTTCATTAATCCTCTCCACCAGAACAGGCGCCGAGTCCTGCGGGCTGCTTTCCCCGATAATCCGGGCGACCTGCTTTATAAAGGCATCCCTGTCCTCCTCAGTCCCCATTCCCCTGACTCTCTCTTCCTGCCTGTCCACAAGACAGCGCATACAGGATGCACACAGCTTCATTGCGTTACCTGACCTTTCCGACCCCTGACCAAAACTGCGGGCGCATAACACATTCTTCCTGCCCTTAGGGTTCCTGATTTCCACAAAAATTATTACTGCAATTACTGTACCATGCGGGGGGGATTTTTACAATATGGAATGTAGGGAGTGGGACGCCTTGAGAGCGGCGGGGGATGGGGGGCGGA